>NZ_JEXG01000026.1:0-56318 GCF_000581275.1 Acinetobacter sp. 809848 | reverse complement strand
CACACGCTTGATAAGCGTGGGGTCACAAGTTCAAGTCTTGTCAGACCCACCATGACTTTGACTGGTTGAAGTTATAGATAAAAGATACATGACTGATGATGTAAGCTGGGGACTTAGCTTAGTTGGTAGAGCGCCTGCTTTGCACGCAGGAGGTCAGGAGTTCGACTCTCCTAGTCTCCACCAGAACTTAAGAGAAGTTCGGATTACAGAAATTAGTAAATAGAGATTTCGGTCTTGGTTTATTAACTTCTGTGATTTAAGTATCACGGTATTAAGCATGACCTGACGAAGGCGTGTTTATTCATTAACAGATTGGCAAAATTGAGTCTGAAATAAATTGTTCACTCAATAACAAAGAGAGAAGAAGTAATTCTGATCTTAGAGTTAATTGAGAACTAGCAAATTAACTGAATCAAGCGTTTTGGTATATGAATTTAGATTGAAGCTGTACAGTGTTTAAGTACACAGGCAACAGATAGTAGTGATGAAGAATCGCACGGACAACACTCACTTGTAGGTGTTGACGACTGTTTGGGGTTGTATAGTCAAGTAATTAAGTGCATGTGGTGGATGCCTTGGCAGTCAGAGGCGATGAAAGACGTGATAGCCTGCGAAAAGCTCCGGGGAGGCGGCAAATATCCTTTGATCCGGAGATTTCTGAATGGGGAAACCCACCTACTTTAAGGTAGGTATTGCAACATGAATACATAGTGTTGCAAGGCGAACGAGGGGAAGTGAAACATCTCAGTACCCTTAGGAAAAGAAATCAATTGAGATTCCCTCAGTAGCGGCGAGCGAACGGGGATCAGCCCATTAAGTTATGTGTGTTTTAGTGGAACGCTCTGGGAAGTGCGAACGTAGAGGGTGATATTCCCGTACACGAAAGGGCACACATAATGATGACGAGTAGGGCGAGGCACGTGAAACCTTGTCTGAATATGGGGGGACCATCCTCCAAGGCTAAATACTCCTGACTGACCGATAGTGAACCAGTACCGTGAGGGAAAGGCGAAAAGAACCCCTGTGAGGGGAGTGAAATAGATCCTGAAACCGCATGCATACAAGCAGTGGGAGCACCTTCGTGGTGTGACTGCGTACCTTTTGTATAATGGGTCAGCGACTTATATTCAGTAGCAAGGTTAACCGTATAGGGGAGCCGTAGGGAAACCGAGTCTTAATAGGGCGTTTAGTTGCTGGGTATAGACCCGAAACCAGGCGATCTATCCATGAGCAGGTTGAAGGTTGGGTAACACTAACTGGAGGACCGAACCCACTGTCGTTGAAAAGCCAGGGGATGACTTGTGGATAGGGGTGAAAGGCTAATCAAGCCTGGTGATAGCTGGTTCTCCCCGAAAGCTATTTAGGTAGCGCCTCGGACGAATACCATAGGGGGTAGAGCACTGTTTCGGCTAGGGGGTCATCCCGACTTACCAAACCGATGCAAACTCCGAATACCTATGAGTACTATCCGGGAGACAGACTGCGGGTGCTAACGTCCGTAGTCAAGAGGAAAACAATCCAGACCGCCAGCTAAGGCCCCAAAATCATAGTTAAGTGGGAAACGATGTGGGAAGGCATAGACAGCTAGGAGGTTGGCTTAGAAGCAGCCACCCTTTAAAGAAAGCGTAATAGCTCACTAGTCGAGTCGGCCTGCGCGGAAGATGTAACGGGGCTAAAACTATGTGCCGAAGCTGCGGATTTGACATTAGTCAAGTGGTAGGGGAGCGTTCTGTAAGCCGATGAAGGTGTATTGAGAAGTATGCTGGAGGTATCAGAAGTGCGAATGCTGACGTGAGTAACGACAAAACGGGTGAAAAACCCGTTCGCCGAAAGACCAAGGGTTCCAGTCCAACGTTAATCGGGGCTGGGTGAGTCGACCCCTAAGGCGAGGCCGAAAGGCGTAGTCGATGGGAAATTGGTTAATATTCCAATACTTCTGTGTAATGCGATGAGAGGACGGAGAAGGTTAAGTCAGCCTGGCGTTGGTTGTCCAGGTGGAAGGATGTAGGTATGTATCTTAGGCAAATCCGGGGTACTCTATACTGAGATCCGATAGCAAGCTGTACTTGTACAGTGAAGTGGCTGATACCATGCTTCCAGGAAAAGTCTCTAAGCTTCAGTTACACAGGAATCGTACCCGAAACCGACACAGGTGGTCAGGTCGAGTAGACCAAGGCGCTTGAGAGAACTCTGCTGAAGGAACTAGGCAAAATGGTACCGTAACTTCGGGAGAAGGTACGCTGTTGTTGGTGATGGAACTTGCTTCCTGAGCTGACGACAGCCGCAGAAACCAGGCCGCTGCAACTGTTTATTAAAAACATAGCACTCTGCAAACACGAAAGTGGACGTATAGGGTGTGATGCCTGCCCGGTGCTGGAAGGTTAATTGATGGGGTTAGCGTAAGCGAAGCTCTTGATCGAAGCCCCAGTAAACGGCGGCCGTAACTATAACGGTCCTAAGGTAGCGAAATTCCTTGTCGGGTAAGTTCCGACCTGCACGAATGGCATAATGATGGCGGCGCTGTCTCCAGCAGAGGCTCAGTGAAATCGAAATCGCTGTGAAGATGCAGTGTACCCGCGGCTAGACGGAAAGACCCCGTGAACCTTTACTGCAGCTTGACACTGAACTTTGACCTTACTTGTGTAGGATAGGTGGGAGGCTTTGAAGTTGGAACGCTAGTTCCAATGGAGCCGTCCTTGAAATACCACCCTGGTAATGTTGAGGTTCTAACTCTGTCCCGTTATCCGGGACGAGGACCGTGTCTGGTGGGTAGTTTGACTGGGGCGGTCTCCTCCTAAAGAGTAACGGAGGAGTACGAAGGTGCGCTCAGCGTGGTCGGAAATCACGCGTAGAGTATAAAGGCAAAAGCGCGCTTAACTGCGAGACCCACAAGTCGAGCAGGTACGAAAGTAGGTCTTAGTGATCCGGTGGTTCTGTATGGAAGGGCCATCGCTCAACGGATAAAAGGTACTCTGGGGATAACAGGCTGATACCGCCCAAGAGTTCATATCGACGGCGGTGTTTGGCACCTCGATGTCGGCTCATCTCATCCTGGGGCTGAAGCAGGTCCCAAGGGTATGGCTGTTCGCCATTTAAAGAGGTACGCGAGCTGGGTTTAGAACGTCGTGAGACAGTTCGGTCCCTATCTACCGTGGGCGCTGGAAATTTGAGAGGATCTGCTCCTAGTACGAGAGGACCAGAGTGGACGAACCTCTGGTGTACCGGTTGTGACGCCAGTCGCATCGCCGGGTAGCTATGTTCGGAAGGGATAACCGCTGAAAGCATCTAAGCGGGAAGCCTACCTCAAGATAAGATTTCCCTAGGAATTTATTCCTCTAAAGAGCCGTTCGAGACTAGGACGTTGATAGGTTGGATGTGGAAGCATAGTGATATGTGAAGCTGACCAATACTAATTGCTCGTGAGGCTTGACTATACAACACCCAAGCAGTTGTATATGAAGCATCAATCGATTTATAAACATGCAAAGCAACTTGATTTAGTTATACTACTAGCTAAAATGAACAAATAAAGTAAGATTCAATCAGCCCATCTGTAAAGATTTGGAAAACGCAACGTATCACACAGTGAATAAAACGAAGCAAGTATCCATACCAGTTGTGCTGGCGACCATAGCAAGAGTGAACCACCTGATCCCTTCCCGAACTCAGAAGTGAAACCTCTTAGCGCTGATGGTAGTGTGGGGTTACCCATGTGAGAGTAAGTCATCGCCAGCTCATTATTCTAAACACCCCCGTTCTAATGAATGGGGGTGTTTCTTTATTGCGATAAAAAATTTGTGCGGAGAATAAATATAAAAATACTAAGGAAGAGTTGTGCTATAAATAATAAGAAAATTAATCTTTTAAGTATGCATAATAAGGGAAGAGCATCTATGATAATTTATGGTGATGTCGGTTCGGGTAACTGCTATAAGATAAAACTATTACTTTCCTTATTAAATATTAATCATAGATGGATCCACGTTGATATTTTAAACAAAGAAACTCAATCAGCTGATTTTTTGTCCTTAAATCCTAATGGAAAAATACCTGTATTAGTCCTAGAAGATGGTCGTGTTTTGAGTGAGTCGAATGCTATCTTAGGTTACTTGGCTGAAGGAACAAAATTTATTCCTACAGATCCTTTTATTAAAGCAAAAATGTACCAATGGATGTTCTTTGAGCAGTATAGTCATGAACCATTTATTGCAGTTGCACGTTTTATTAATAAATATTTAGGGTTACCACCAGAAAGAATAGAGGAATACCATAATTTACAGCCAAAAGGCCATAAAGCACTATCTATTATGGATAAAGCTTTAGTAGATCACGACTATCTTGTTGGAGATCAATTAACTATTGCTGACATTGCCTTGTATGCATACACGCATGTCGCGGAGGAAGGTGGTTTTGATTTGGAGCTATATCCAAATATTCAAGCGTGGTGTCAAAGAATTCGAGAATATTTAGGTTATGTAGATATGATTTAAATAAAAAAGAACTCATATCGAGTTCTTTTTTATTTCTGAAATTCTGATTTAGAAATGTGCTTCTAGACCTACATATGGGCCTTTAAACTCAAATTTAAGGTCATTGTTATCGTAGTCATCTAAGTCAATATTAAGTACGCGATAGCCTGCTGTTAGACCCAGATCAATGAGTAAGTTATCTGCAAATTTATATTTTACTTCTGCCAGTGCATCTGTAATTCGTGCATCGTCAAAGTTTGTATAAGTTGCTTCACCTTTAGCACTTAAGCCTGTAAACGGAAGTTTTACTTCACCTGACAAATAAGCAATAGGATATGTTTTATCAATATCCACGCGATTACCTGTATACGCAGTAATATCACCATTTAATACAGTTGCACCAAGACCAGCATCTACACTTACGATATTATCTAGTAATTCGTAGTAGAGGATAAAATCGCTATGATCTAGATCAACTTTATAGTTGGCTTGACCTAAAGTTTCTGATTTAGTTTCGGTATCTAAATTTACATAACGAATTTTTGCATTTGGAATAAATGGGATTGGGTGTTCTACTGCTAATGAGATTTGAGCACTACCTTTTTGATCTAAATCTTGATCTTCAGGTGATTGAGAAGACATATTAGCTTTACCGTCATAAAACCAGTAACTGACGTCTCCTTTTACTCCTACCAAGTCTGCTTGAGCAAAGCCACTTAAGCCCATCCCGAGCGTTAATAAAGATATTTTTAATATTTTCATTTTTACATCCACATAAAAGAAATCTTTGAGCGCATGATATAGACATCTTGCTACAGATGCATTGATAAAAAATAAGGATCTGAGATGTGTGATATGAATAAATTTTTAATCCTTAAAAAGTTTATTTATTTCAAGGAGTTAATATTTTCTATTTAATTTAAATGAATTTAATCTTGTAGAAAATTTAGTATAAATTTTGTCAATCGTACTGACTTATTAAATTTTAATTGATAACTGGAGAGTTAAAAATAAATTAGTGGATAAGTTGAGTAATTAAAGGAGCTTTTTTAAGAGTTGGCAGAAAATGTCATTGAACAATAATGTTGAGCTACAAGTAGTAGAACGTAAATATTAGCTGAAAAATAACCAATTGTGAAAAAAACTCAGAAAATTCGTAAAATTTCTGACGGAAATTACAGTAAAAAGAAATAAAAACAGGTATTGTTCAGCTATATAGGGGCAAAAAATGGACAAAAATCTTTAAGGAAGAATTTTCTATTTTTGCTTGTTTGTTAAGGGAATAAAAATACTCAAAAGGTGCTTTTTATTTTCTACAAACACAAAAGTATTTTTTGGTTCTTTTTTTGCATGCGGAATAACAATCAACAATAGCAGTAAAAATAAGTAATCTTTTAACATTAGGTGTTCTATGACAGATTCTCGTGAAAACTGGACGTCACGATCTGGTTTTATTATTGCAGCCGTTGGTTCGGCTGTAGGCTTAGGTAATATCTGGCGCTTTCCATACGTTGCTTATGAAAATGGTGGTGGTGCGTTTCTTATTCCCTATCTATTGGCACTCATTACTGCTGGTTTACCGTTACTATTTTTAGATTATGCGGTAGGACATCGTAGTACTGGTTCACCTCCTAAAGCTTACCGTGCCCTATTTAAAGGCGGGGAAACATTAGGTTGGTGGCAGGTTTGTGTCTGTATCATCATTGGTTTGTACTATGCAAGTGTGCTCACTTGGGCTGGTAGTTATGTTTACTTCTCTATTGGCCAAATGTGGGGAAGTGATCCAGAAGGTTTCTTCTTTAATACCTATTTGCAGACCACAAAAGCAACCGGTTTTGATTTACAATTTGTAGGTCATTTATTCTGGCCAATTGTTGGGATTTGGGCACTTACTCTAATCATTCTTTATGGTGGTGTGAAAAAAGGTGTGGAATTATCGAATAAGATTTTCATGCCTTTATTATTCATTCTCTTCACTATTTTAGTGATTCAATCATTACGTTTACCAGGCGCGGTTCAAGGCTTAAATGCTTTCTTTACGCCGAACTGGTCAGCAATGATGGATTATAAAGTTTGGTTAGCTGCTTATGGCCATACTTTCTTCTCCCTCTCTGTCGGTTTCGGGATCATGGTGACTTATGCATCTTATTTGAAACCAAAAACGAATTTAACAGGTTCTGGTTTAATCGTTGGTTTTGCTAATGCATCAACAGAGATTTTGGCTGGTATTGGTATCTTCGCAGCGCTTGGTTTTATGGCTCATGCGGCAGGTACTGAAGTTAAAGATGTGGTGAGTGGTGGGATTGGGTTAGCATTTATTGCATTCCCTAAAATTATCTCAAGTTTAGGTACTGGTGCCGATTTATTTGGTTTCTTATTCTTCTCTTCACTTTTTGTCGCAGGTATTTCTTCGATGGTGAGTATTTTGGAAGTACCTATTGCAGCAATGCAAGATAAATTGAAATGGGGCCGTAAAAAAGCTGTAACCATTATCGGTGGTGGTAGTGCGCTTGTATCAATTATTTTATTCTCAAGTGTAAACGCAATTAAGCTGGTTGATATTGTTGACCACTTTATCAATAACATCGGTATCATTGGCGGTGCTTTACTTTCTATTATTGCCGTGACTTGGTTTAAACGTTCTGCACTGAAAGAACTTCGTGATCACGTAAATCGCATCTCAACTATTCAATTAGGTAAGGGGTGGGATTTCACTTTAACAGTCATTACATCATTAATCTTGTTAACTACTCTCAGTATGACTGTATTTAATTTGATCAAAAATGGCTATGATACTTATAGTATGAGCTTACAAGGTGTATTCGGCTGGGGCAGTGTGATTTTCTGTGCAGTCGTTGCAATTGTTTTAAGCAAAATGAAAGATCGCTAGGGGGACAGAATAATGAATACTTCAGCAATCGTAATGATGGTAATTTCGATGGTGTTTTTATGGGGTGGCTTGGCTTTGTCCATTATCCATTTATCGAAACATCCTGAAGAGTTAGATGATGTTTTAGAAGAAGTAAAAGATCAGCACACACTTTAATGCTGATCAAGTAAAAAAGCAGGCTTTAAGCCTGCTTTTTTATACAATTTTTTGGATTTTACAATAATAAAATCCATCACCAGACTGCGCTTGTGGCAGTAATTGGCGACCATAGGTTTGCTCGATTCCCCAGTCAGCATCAATCTTGATCTCTTTTGCATTTGGATTTTCAGCAAAAAAAGTCATCATTTGCTGTTCATTTTCAGCTTTTAAAATTGAACAGGTGATGTAAAGCAATGTGCCGCCAACTTTGAGCTGTTGCCACATGTGGTCCAAGATCTGCTTTTGTAGTTCAATGGTTTGAGCTATATCGGTAGATTGGCGCAATAGGCGTATGTCAGGATGACGACGAATAACTCCTGTAGCAGAGCAAGGTGCATCGAGCACGATACAATCTACTGGCTGTGCAGGAGTCCATTGAGTTGCATCGGCTGCCAAAATCTCTGTATGACTTTGATCAAGTGCTAAGCGATTTAAGTTCTCAGTTACACGCACTAAACGGCTTGGGTCCTGATCAATCGCAATGAGCTGAGCTGGTTTAAACTTTTCAAGTAAATGAGCAGTTTTACCACCTGGGGCAGCACACGCATCAACTACTATTTTATCGTTCAAATCTGGCAATAATGTTGCGCAAAGCTGAGCGTGTTCATCTTGTACAGAAAACCAGCCCTGTTCAAAACCATGTAACTGAGTGATTTGTACAGATTGTTCAAGAACAATACCTGCTTCAGACAAAGTACATGCACGTGCCTGAATTTCTAAACTTTGTAGTTTTGCTAAATAAGCATCGCGGCCAATATGACGCTGGTTCACCCTTAAGGTTAAAGGCGCGACTTGCTTCAAAGATTGGCAGAGAGATTCAGTTTGTTCACCCCAATCCTTTTTTAACCGTTTGAAAAGCCAGCTTGGTAAGCCATGCGCCTGCTGTAAGCCTTGCTGAAAGTCATCAGTTTCACGAGTAGCTCGGCGTAAAATTGCATTAATAATACCGCTGAGTGCAGGGAAACCAAGTTGTTTGGTTGCATCTACTGTTTCTGAAATAGCGGCATGCGCTGCAATACGCGTGCATAAAACTTGATAAAGACCAACATAAAGACAGGTTTCTACTGCCTCATTATTTAAAGGCTTGCTGAGTAGCGGTAGGCTAATTGATTTAAGTGCAAACCATTGACGCAATGTACCTAATACAAGCTCATGAAACAAAGCACGATCACGCTCTGCGACCTGATTCAGCTGTGTATTTAAAATACTAGCGAGTGATTGGCCTTGCTGAACTTTTAGTAACGTCTGGACGACTTGAGCACGCAGGTTAAAACGTGAGGAATTTGAGGTAACCTGACTCATGGCAAAATTTGTCCTACATGAAGTTTTTGAGTTTGTGCAATTTGTTGAGCGTTTAATGCTTTGCCACCCGGCCACTGCACGCTAGTCAGACAAATAAATGTATTTTCACCGCAAGCAACGTGCACACCTTGTTTATCGATTGCAATAATTTCACCAGCTTGAGCATTCGCTTTGCTTTGGCTAGATACTAAAGAGTTCCAGACACGTAGAGCATTATTTTCATCAAGCTGAACAAAAGCGACTGGCCAAGGGTTGAATGCACGTATATTTCGGTCAACTTGAATAGCATCAATTGCCCAATCAATACGAGCTTCTGATTTTACGAGCTTATGAGCATAGACCGTTAAGCTTTCGTCTTGAACTTCGCGTTCTGCCAAATATTTTTGTAGTGTTTCTTCTGACTCAAGTACCGCACAAATTGCTGTTGCACCTTGAGCTGCGAGTTTGTCATGCAAAGTTGCTGAGGTATCTTCGGCAGTAATTGGACAGTATGTTTTATACATCATATCGCCTGTATCTAAACCAGCAGCCATTTGCATGATAGTGATACCAGTTTCGTCGTCACCTGTTGCAATCGCACGCTGAATTGGTGCTGCACCACGCCAACGAGGTAATAGTGAGCCGTGAATATTTAAACAGCCATATTTAGGTGTATCGAGCACAGCTTGTGGAAGGATCAAACCATAGGCTGCAACCACCATCACATCAGCACCTAAAGCTGCCAGTTCTTGTTGAGCTGCTAAACCTTCTTCGGTTGAAGCTTTGAAGTGAAGGGGTTGATAAACAGGGATATTATGCTCAAGAGCAAGTTGTTTTACAGGAGATGGCGTTAGTTTTTGTCCACGACCCGATTTACGATCTGGCTGAGTATAAACCGCGATAATTTCATGGGAAGTTTTTAATAAAGCCGCCAATGCTGTTGCAGCAAATTCGGGGGTGCCAGCAAAAATAATTTTCACAAATGCAATCCAAAAAGAGTTTAGGCGTAGTATACGTGAAAAATGATTGAAGCCCTAAAAGCATGGCGATTGAGCATTTTAGTTTTTAAATAGTGAACAAAAAATTATTGAAAAACTTTTATTGATAAAAAAAGGTTATGAAAAAATAAAAAATTATTCATGTAAGTTTTGCTAAATATTGACTGTCTATTACTGTTCTTGGCTTTCCGAATATTATTTGCTTCTATAGAATGGAGAATGATCAAATTATGATGATGAGTCAATATTCCGACTGATCTAACGCTATATCAGTATCATTCGCCAGAGCGGGAAAAATTCCGCTCAAGCACAACTTGTTGGAAACACTAATGCCTGACTATCGTTCAAAAACATCGACACACGGAAGAAATATGGCTGGCGCACGTGGCTTATGGCGTGCAACAGGAATGAAAGATGAGGATTTCGGCAAACCGATTATTGCGGTGGTCAACTCATTTACTCAATTTGTGCCGGGCCATGTACATCTTAAAGATCTAGGGCAGCTTGTCGCAGCAGAAATTCAGGCAGCAGGTGGTGTTGCTAAAGAGTTTAATACGATCGCAGTAGATGACGGGATCGCAATGGGGCATGATGGCATGCTTTATTCACTACCATCACGTGATTTGATTGCTGACTCAGTTGAATATATGGTGAATGCACACTGTGCAGATGCCATGGTGTGTATTTCAAACTGTGACAAGATTACTCCGGGAATGCTCATGGCTGCGATGCGTCTGAATATTCCTGTTGTTTTCGTGTCTGGCGGACCAATGGAAGCTGGTAAGGTTAAGTTCCGCGGTAATGAAAAAGCGATTGACCTTGTTGATGCAATGGTTGTTGCGGCTGATGAAAGTTATACAGACGAAGAAGTTGAGGAATTTGAACGTTCGGCATGTCCAACCTGTGGTTCATGTTCAGGGATGTTCACTGCAAACTCAATGAACTGTTTAACAGAAGCTTTAGGTTTATCTTTACCGGGTAATGGTTCGATTGTTGCGACGCATGCAAACCGTAAAAAACTATTCTTAAAAGCAGGCCAACTTATTGTTGAATTGGCTAAGCGCTATTACGAACAAGAAGATGCAAGCATTTTACCTCGTTCGATTGCAACCAAGGCTGCATTTAAAAATGCGATGACCCTTGATATTGCAATGGGTGGTTCAACCAATACCGTTCTGCATTTATTGGCTGCGGCAAGTGAAGCAGAAGTTGATTTTACAATGGATGATATTGACGAATTATCACGTCGAGTTCCTGTATTGTCGAAAGTAGCGCCTGCAAAACAAGACGTTCATATGGAAGATGTTCATCGTGCTGGCGGTATCATGGCGATCTTAGGTGAACTTGATCGCGCGAATTTGCTTGATGTATCTGTACCGACTGTACACGAGAAAACTTTAAAAGATGCATTAGATAAGTGGGACATTATTCGTACTGAAGATGCAGACGTTTATGAATTCTATCGTTCATCACCAGGTGGTGTTCCAACTCAAGTTGCATTCTCGCAAAATCGCTATTATTCAACATTAGATGGCGACCGTGAAAAAGGCGTTATCCGTAATGCAGAAAATGCATTCTCTAAAGATGGTGGTTTAGCGGTTCTATACGGCAACATCGCGCTTGATGGTTGTATCGTGAAAACTGCAGGTGTTGATGAATCAATCTTGAAATTTACTGGTACAGCGCGTGTATTTGAGAGCCAAGATGCGGCTGTAGACGCAATTTTGGGTCATGATATTAAAGCTGGCGATGTGGTTGTGATTCGTTACGAAGGTCCACGTGGTGGTCCGGGTATGCAAGAAATGCTTTACCCAACTAGCTATCTTAAATCGAAAGGTTTAGGAAAAGACTGTGCATTGGTAACAGATGGCCGTTTCTCTGGTGGTTCATCAGGTCTTTCGATTGGTCACGTTTCACCAGAAGCGGCTGAAGGTGGTGCAATTGGTTTGGTTGAAGATGGCGATACTATTGAAATCGATATTCCAAACCGTACGATTCACTTAAACGTTGATGATGCGACTATGGCACATCGTCGTACAGTGCAAGAAGCGAAAGGCTGGCATCCGAAAGAAGAACGTAAACGTAAGGTATCAAAAGCGTTAAAAGTTTATGCAATGCATACAACAAGTGCAGCGAAAGGAGCTGTACGCGTTCTATAAAATATTCAATTTTAATAATTGATTATGAATCATGCACCCTTTGACAAGATGAATTGCTATCATGTTAAGGGTGCATTTTTCATGTCTGGTAAATAAAATCAGCTTGTAGAAAAAGGTGTTTTTAGATCATTCTATGGGTTTGCCATAAAATGGTGATAAAATCTTCACCTACGTAGAAACTTGCTAAAAACATGACTTATTTTCTGCGTAAACTAAGGTAGTTATATTTCAATCTCGACTACTGTTTTACCTTGCACTATGATCAAAACAATCTTTGATCTCGCTTAGGATTTATTTTTTAGAGGCACAACTCATGTCACTGCTACGCCGTTGGTTTGACCCTATTCGATCGAGCTGGTTTTACCAAAAGCCTTCTCGTCAAGCGGTGTTACCCACGGAAAATGGTTTAAGTATTTATTTACGACTTGATGATGTGTATAGCTATTTGGCTGTTCAGCAATTGTCTCAGCTAGATGAAATTTTAAGTGATGAACTTAAGCCTTTAAAAATTATTATTTCGCATACGGCTTCTGAACCTCCAAACAGCATGTCGCATGAAGAGTGGCAGAATTATTGTCTGAATGATGCCAAGATATTAGCCAAACAACATCGTTTCGGTTTTGATGAATTTCCAGAAATCCCAAGCCCAGAATCTTTAAAACAAGCGGCAGTCATATTAAAAAGAACCCCATTACAAGGTCAGAACTTCTTCCATCTATTAGAAGATATTTTTCACATGCTTTGGCAACAACAATATGGAAAGTTACGAACTTTACATGCCATGGCAGTTAAACATCAGCTTCCTCAACATTTTTCAGAACGCATTTTTACGGATGAGCCTGTACCTGCGGCATACTTTGAATTTGGTGGACGTAAATATCACGCAGTAGATGATTTATTACGTTTAACTCGTCGTCTGAAGCAGCAAAAATTACTGACGGGTAATCCAATTTTTTTAATTAATCATATCGAATGGCGTGAACATTTGATTAATGATGCTGAGGCACTTACCGAGATTCAGACCCTTCATCCTGAGCTTGATATTTATATTGCTTTAGAAGACCCAATGAGCTGGTTGTTACTTACCTACATTAAAGAAGAGCTGGCTGATTATTATGATATTCAACTAAAAGTTTACCCTTTAAGTTATCAAGGTCGAGACTGGTTTGACTGGAGTTTGGCGACACGTGTTTCTAAACGAACAGGTGTGGCCTTTACACCATTTTGTCGTCCTACTGAGGAAAGCACATTAGAGATGGCAAAGCTTTTCTATAGTGTGCAAGAGAATCAGCAAATCGATACAATTTTTACAATATTGCAGGCAGTTTGGACGAAAGGAAAAGATTTATCTTTCTTAAAACATTTTCAACAGTTACAGCAGCAACTTGGGATTGAGCAGCTAACCGTCCAAGATGTGCAATCTGTTTTGGCGCAGAATGATGCACTTTGCAAAGACAAGCATCAGCCTGATTTACCGGTTTTAGAGCTGCGTATTGATGGTCAGACCTACGTATTTAATAGCTTGTATCGTGTGTGGATGATCGAAAGTATTTTTAGCAATGTATTAGAAGAAAAATATAAAACAGCCTCAACTTTTAATTGAGGCCTACTCCTAAAAACAAGAATAGGGCAGTACCTGTTTTTTCCGTAGCATATTCTTTAAGGAATCGGAGATAAACAGTGACTTTTTTAGCAATTATTATAGTGGTCTTTGCCTTCGCTGGCATGATTAAAGGCATGATCGGTTTAGGATTGCCCGCGGTATCGATGGGCTTACTCACCATCGCAATGAGCCCTTTTCAGGCAGCATCTCTGCTCATTGTCCCTTCAATGGTCACCAACGTCTGGCAGCTTTTTGCTGAAGGACATGTCTGGGCGTTTATTCGCCGTTTCTGGACGTTGCTTGTCGGCATTATAGTAGGTTCTATATGGAGCTTTTTACCTACTTTAAGTCAAAGTCATGGGCATAGTAGTGAAATTTTATTAGGCTGTATGTTGGCCTTATATGGACTCTACGGTTTGTGCGTGAAGAAACTTCCACACTTAGGAAAGTATGAACGTTGGCTATCACCGATTATTGGATATATCGGCGGGGCAGTGACTGTAGCAACTGGTGTCATTATTATTCCAATCGTTCCTTATTTGCAGTCTTTACATTTAAAGCGTGATGAGTTGGTTCAGGCTTTAGGACTAACGTTTACTGTCTCTACCATTTGTCTTGCAGTCTTTTTACACCACAACCCGATGTCGGGAATGACATTGGATTATCGTTTATCTTTTGCTGCATTATTGGCGGCTCTCGTTGGAATGTGGTTAGGTAAAAAAATCCGTTATCGGTTAAATGAGCAGTTATTTCGCCGTATCTTTTTTATAGGTTTGGTGTCATTAGGTCTTTATATGATTTTGCATTAAGCTAATTTTTAAGGGCGATGTTGCAATAAAAAATCTGAAAATTGTTTATAACTGTTAGGCAGTTGATTGAAATTTTGTGTGGCCAAAAGCAGTTTACGATTTGCCCACGCGCCTAGCAGTTGAATGGAATGAAAGTCATAGTCCGATTGCAAACGCTGGGCAGCACGAGCCGGCATAATCGCAATTCCAACGCCTTTGGCGACTACCTCAGCAATCGCCCCAAAATTAGGTAAGCGCAAACGGTACTGTATGTTAAAGCCCAATAGCTTAGCTTGAGTTTCGATGGACTGTTGCAACGAATGGTGGGGTTTAAGGCCAATAAAACCATAATTTAAAGCCTCTACCAAATTCAGCTCTTGGTGTTGAGCTAAATTGTGAGTAGGAGGACAAATCAGAACTAATGGATCGCTAGCAAATTCCTTAGTTTGCAAATGTCTGGTATCAAAAAAACTTGAGACTAGCCCAAGATTTGCAACTCCTTGCGTTAATACCTCTACAATTTCTGAACTTTCTGCCTCATGTAAATCAATACTCATTTCGGGATGAAGCACCAAATATTGTGGTAATAACGGAGGCAAATATTCGCTTTGAGCAGAAGAGTTACACCAAAGCGTTAATGACTCTGTTGTAGGCGGCCTAAACCTCTGCATTTCTTGTTCGAGCTGCTCTTTTTGTGTCATCAGTTGACGGGCATGCTCTACAAACGCGTGTCCCGCTGTGGTGAGCTCCACTCCCGTCGTCTGGCGAATAAATAAGGGCGTTTCAAAATATTGTTCGAGTTTTTTTATACGTTCACTGGCGGCTTGAAGTGAAATTGCAGAGCGGTCTGCACCTTTGGTTAGACTACCTGTAGAGACAATATGAAGAACCAGCTGTAAATCAAAAAAATCAAAACGCATGACAAGGAACGTATTGAAGGCTAAAAAGTCATCATACTAAATCGTAATAAAAAAAGGCAGCTTGCGCTGCCTTTTTGAATTTAGGTTTTATCTTTTAAACTAAACAGCCAATTTAAAATAATGGCTGCAAAAGTTGCGGTACCAATACCACCTAAATTGAAATTACCAAACAATAATTCAAAGTTACCAGCACCTAAAATAATCGTGACCGAAGCAACAATTAGATTTTTATTGTTAGAAAAATCAACTTTGTTTTCGATCCAGATTTTGGCCCCAGCAATGGTAATTAAACCAAACACAACAATAGACGCGCCTGTTAAAACAGCACTTGGAATAGTACTAATAACCGCGCCAAATTTTGGAGATAGACCTAAGAAAATTGCAAAGACACCTGCGATGACGAAAACAATAGTTGAGTACACACGAGTGACTGCCATCACACCAATGTTTTCACCGTAAGTAGTCATCCCTGGAGCGCCGACACTACCAGATAATGTTGTTGCCAAACCATCTGCAACAAATGCTTTACCTAATTGTGGAGTCAGGTTTTCACCAGTCATCGCGCCAACAGCTTTAATATGTCCTAGATTTTCTGCTACTAAGATAAGCGCAACTGGCGCAATAATTAGCATAGCATTCGTGTCAAAAGTAGGATGCGAAAAGCTTGGAATCCCAAACCATGCGGCTTGTGAGATCTGGCTAAAATCGATTGGTTTACCTAAACCTAGCCCATTGGTGGTGATGGCATAAATTGCATATGCCAAGATCAAACCAATCAACAGAAGCAAGCGTTGCAATAGGCCACGAGTAAAGACTGCAATACTGCCCATACAAAGTACAGTAATTAAGGCCATCCACATTTCAAATGGTTGGCCTGCAACACCTTTAATCGTAACAGGTGCAAGGTTCAGACCAATAATCATCACAATGGCACCAGTCACCACAGGCGGCATGAGTTTTTCAATCCAGCGTGTACCAGTAAGCATCACGATAAAACCGATGATGGCATAAAAAACACCACATGCTACGATTCCACCTAAAGCCATAGATAGATTTGGATTGGCACCTGAACCTGTAATATGCCCAGTTGCAGCTGCAACCACCCCAATAAAGGCAAAACTTGATCCTAAGTAACTTGGAACACGACCACCTGTAATTAAGAAAAACAGAATGGTACAGATTCCAGACATTAAAATAGCAAGGTTAGGATTAAAACCCATGAGTAAGGGTGCTAAAACAGTCGCTCCAAACATAGCAAATGCATGTTGAATACCCAAAACAGCACTTTGAACGGGTGGGAGATATTCATTGGTAGAGACTGGCCGATGGTCAATATCACCTTGGTAAGGCTGCCATTTTGGAAACCAATTGGACATAAAATAAGCTCATTATTCTTTAATTGCTGCCATGATACTCTTTCTTGAGAGTGCATTTAATCTCTAGAGAGAAGTATATGAGTGAAAAGTAATTATTTTTTAACGATTGGTATAATTTTAAAAAAACTAAATGTGCGTATTTAGTTATTTTTTTCTTATAAAGATTAATTTTATGATTTTTAAAAAATATTCAAAAAAATAGAAAATCGGAGAAAATTTAAGAAAAATAAAGAACTTTGCAAGTAAAAAGCAGCACATCGAGATGCACTGCTTTATAAAACAATTGGTAAAATTAGCTTAGCCTGTATTACGTAAGCCAGCAGCGATACCCGCAATACTCACCATAAGTGCATGGTCAACAGGAGTGTGCTCTGCCTGACGCTCAGCAAGATAATCACGACGGCGCTTCATGAGTTCAGCCTGTAAAAGATGCAAAGGAAGTAAGTATGGTTTACGAACCTGCATGGATTGATCAAGAACATCATTATTACTCAGAAGCTTTGATTCATCTTTTAAGGTTAATAAAGTTTGCACAGCATCTTTTAGTCGTTGGCGTAATTGGTTACCAAGAACTTTCAAATCTTCATCTTCAGTCAGATGAGACTCGTAATAGAGTGCAATGTTGGCATCGGATTTAGACAATACCATTTCCAGCATATCAATGAGTGTCTGGAAATAAGGCCATTGCTGGAGCATTTCATCAAGTGTTGCTTTTTGCTGATCTGCAATCACTTCATTAATGGCAGCACCTGTACCTAGCCATGCAGGCAACATCAAACGGATTTGTGTCCAAGCAAATACCCATGGAATCGCACGTAAAGACTCGATGCCGCCACTTACTTTTCGTTTTGCAGGACGCGAGCCTAAAGGCAACATCTGTAATTCGAGTTCAGGCGTAACGGTCCGTAAATACTTGACAAAATGTGGGTTTTCACGAACTGTCTGGCGATAGACCTTAACAGAATGATCAGTCATGCGATTCATGAGTTCACGCCACTCAGCCTTAGGCTCTGGTGGTGGTAATAAGGTCGCTTCAAGTGTTGCTGCGGTATAGATTTCAAGGTTTTGCATGGCAATACCTTCTAAACCGAATTTGAAACGGATCATTTCACCTTGTTCTGTGACACGAATTGCACCAGAGATCGAACCCGGCGGCTGTGAGAATAGAGCTTGTTGGGTTGGTGCGCCACCACGGCTAATTGATCCGCCGCGACCATGGAATAGTGTCAACTGTACGCCGTGTGTTTGAGCAATTGCAGTCAGCTCTTCTTGAGCACGATATTGCGCCCAGTTGGCAGACATGAAACCGGCATCTTTTGCAGAGTCGGAGTAGCCGATCATGACTTCGTGTTTACCCTGAATGTGCTGTTTATACCAATGCATATTGAACAGCGTATTCATGGTAGTTGCAGCGCCATCTAAGTCTTTTAAAGTCTCAAATAGAGGAACTACACGTAAAGGATGCTGAATACCTGCTTCTTTTTGCAATAACAACACAGCTAAAACATCACTTGGATATTCAGCCATCGAAATAATATATGCTCCTAAAGACTCAGGTGGTTGGTCTGCCAAAGTACGCATGGTTGCAAATACTTCTTGAACATCTGGATGACCAATCAAACTCCCTTCAGGCTCATTAATATATTTCGGTAAAAGCGGGCGTTTACTTTGTAATTCTTGAATGAGGAAATTTTGGCGCGCTTGTTCAGTCCACGATTCAAAATTACCTAAACCTAAATATTCGGTAATGGCTGAAATCGCTTGGCGATGACGGCCTGATTCTTGGCGAATGTCGAGTTTAAGTAATTCAATACCAAAACAGTTCACACGGTAGATAAAGTCGAGCAGTTGACCATTCGCAATTTCAGGTAGGTTACTGTCGATTAAAGAGCGATAGCACAGCAATAATGGTTGTAAAAGCTCATCTTTACTTTTAATGACATTGCTGTCATCAGCTTCTAAGCCTTGTAAACGCTGAGCTAACCAGTGGCGAGTTGCTTTTAAACGCTCTCGTGTAGCACGTAAATATTCACGATAAGGTTCTGCATGTTGGCTACCAATTGCTTGAATCATTTCTTCAGAACACGTCTGGATTGAAAGTTCCCAACGTAAGTTTTCGATATCTCTTAAATAGAGATCGGCAGCTTGCCAGCGTGATAACCACAGCACTTCTTGGGTAATTTGATGGGTAACATTTGGGTTGCCATCACGGTCTCCGCCCATCCAAGATGCGAAACGTACTGGTGCAATATTAAGTGGTAAATTGAGTTGGCAGTTTTCTTGAACTAATTCATTTAACTCGCGAATGAATTTAGGTACAGCATTCCAAAGTGTTTGCTCAATTGTGGCAAATCCCCATTTTGCTTCATCGACTGGAGTTGGGCGATGCTGTCTGATTTCATCTGTTTGCCAAGCCGAACTAATTTGTTGCTTTAAATTCGCAAGTGCATTTTGGCGTTCGCGTGGGGTAAGTTTTTGCTGATCAAGCTGCGAGAGACATGCGTTAATATCATCATATTTCTGAATCAGGGTACGACGACTCACTTCAGTGGGGTGCGCCGTAAGTACTAACTCAATTTTAAGATCGCAAATTTGCTGGAATAGTTTTTCTGTTGAAATACTTTTATCTTTAAATTTTTGAAATAAGTGAACCAGCGGATTCGGAGAGTTTGCATCCGAATCGAACTCTGCCTGTCTGCGGCTACGGACCACATGATATTGCTCGGCAATATTGGCAAAATTGAGGAAATGAGAAAAAGCGCGGGTGAGAGGAAGTAACTCTTCATCGGGCAGTTCTAAAAATAATTGTTCTAGTTGCTTTTCGGCTTCAGCTTGACCATCACGTGCACCTTTGGCAAGAGCACGGATTTGCTCGATCTGATTAAACAGTTCTTGTCCTGCATGTTGTTTTAGGGTTTCACCTAATAAATTACCAAGTAAGCGGACATCCTCACGCAGTGGCGCATCGATTTGCTGAACCATGCTATTTTCTCCTGTTCTTATTCTTATCGAATATAGCGCGATTAACAAACATTCCAAGCTTTGAGCGTAAGAAAATGTGAATTTTTGCTTAAAAAATAACATTTAATTCGCTTATAGTGTCTTAAAAGCTGGCATGCACTCAGCGCAACTTTTGACAATCGGACTTTGGTTTAATTCCGGTATTTGAGCAAGAATAAATTAATTGCGTCACGAATAATTTGCTCTAGCTCCTGTGCATTTGGGGCAGCAGTGATGCCCAGTAAAACCTTGTGATGGCGTACACCAAGCAATAAGGTCAAAAGTAGTTCTGTTTGATAGATCGGATCATCGGCTTGAATGAAACCTAATTGAGCCGCTTTTTGAAAAAACTCAGCTAATTGATTCTCCATTCGTGTATGTGAAGCTTCAAAAAACTGTAGGGCGAGTGGGTTCTGTTCGGCTGCAAGCTCCAACAATACATGATCAAGCTTTAATGCTTCAGGTGAATAAATAATTTGTAAGGCACGTGAACATACAATAAAGAGTGTTTGATAGAAGTCTGCCGATGTATCTAAGTCAAATTGTTTAGTGCACAGTGTCTCTTCACAAGTTTCCGTAATCGCACAGATAAACAGGTTCACTTTATCTTGAAAGTGGTTATAAACCGTGAGTTTAGTAACGCCTGCTTCCTGTGCAATCTGGTTCATGCTAGTACCGTGATAACCGGATTTTAAAAAAATAGCTTTCGCGGCTTGTAGGATACGAGCACGCTTTTCCAGATCTTTGGGGCGACCACTTTGATTAACTGTTTGCACAAAACCCTCTAATAAAAGTTTAGAAAAATAAATATTTATAAGTTTTTTTTAATTAATGTACTCGTAGGTATATTAATTAAAAAACAAACAAATTATGATGCAAGCATATTGTGCCTTAAAAAATCAGTTTGAATAAGAGCGATAAGATATGAATCTGTTAAAACCTCTCATCATGAGTATGGTGATTGTTTGTACGGTCACATTAATGGGATGCAGTAAAGAAGCACCCAAAACAGAAGAAATACCCTATGTGATGGTGGCGCAGCCATTAACCACACTCAATGAACAAAAAAGCTATGCAGGGGATGTGCAGGCTAGACAACAAACGGCTTTGGCATTTCGGGTTGGTGGACAAGTTACGGCGCGCTATGTGGATGTAGGCGACCGAGTTAAAGTTGGACAAGTATTAGCAAAACTCGATGTGGCAGATGCTCAGTTACAATTAAATGCTGCTAAAGCCCAACTGGATAATGCACAGGCTTCAGCAAAAACAGCAGCAGATGAACTTAAACGTTTTCAACAATTACTCCCTATTAATGCAGTGAGCCGTTCGCAATTCGATACGGTAAAAAATCAATATGACGCGGCACAGGCAGCACTACAACAAGCTCGTTCTAACTATGAGGTTTCTGCTAACCAGACAGGTTATAACCAACTCGTTTCTAACAAAAACGGGGTGATTACTGCGCGAAATATAGAAATTGGACAAGTGGTTGCAGCAGGACAAGCTGCTTATCAACTTGCAATTGATGGAGAGCGTGAAGTTGTTATTGGTGTTCCTGAACAAGCAGTTACCGAGATTAAAGTTGGTCAAGGCGCTTGGATCACCTTGTGGTCTAAACCGAATGAAAGGTTTGCCGGATATGTACGTGAAGTTTCTCCGGCAGCGGATCAGTCTCGTACCTTTACAGTGAAAGTTGCACTCAAAGAAGGGCAGTCTGTTATCCAACTTGGACAAAGTGCACGCGTATTTTTTACCTCAACTCAAACCAACGTGATGAGTGTGCCACTTTCGAGTGTTTCAGCAACAGATAATCAGCCTTATGTCTGGGTTGTTAATGCGAATCAAACTTTACGCAAAGTACCTGTAACTGTTGGTGCATATGGCAGAGACAGTGTACCCGTGCTATCTGGTTTAACACCAAATGATTGGGTGGTGATTGGTGGTGTGCATTTGCTACGCGATAAGCAGAAGATTCACCCGATTGACCGTGAAAACCGTGCGGTGAAAATTCAGGGAGCAACCCAACCATGAAATTCAATCTCTCGGAATGGGCATTAAATAATAAAGGTATCGTCCTTTATTTTATGCTGTTACTCGGCATTATCGGCGCGATCTCTTATTCAAAACTCTCACAAAGTGAAGACCCACCATTTACTTTTAAAGTCATGGTCGTACAAACCTATTGGCCGGGAGCAACAGCGAAAGAAGTTTCAACGCTGGTGACTGACCGTATCGAAAAGGAACTGATGACCACAGGTCAATATGACAAGATTATGGCTTACTCCCGCCCAGGTGAGTCGATGGTTACGTTTGTTGCCAAGGACTCGCTGACATCGGCACAGATTCCTGACGTGTGGTATAACGTCCGTAAGAAGGTGAATGATATTCGCCATGAACTGCCAAACGGTGTACAAGGCCCATTTTTTAACGATGAATTTGGGGACACTTTCGGTAATATTTATGTACTGACAGGCAAAGACTTTGACTATGCACTTTTGAAAGAATATGCAGATCGTTTGCAATTACAGCTTCAACGAGTCAAGGATGTCAGTAAGGTCGAATTGATTGGTCTACAAGACCAAAAAATATGGGTTGAGATTTCTAACACTAAAGCGGTGCAGCTCGGAATTCCAGTTACAGCGATTCAAGAAGCCTTACAAAAGCAAAATAGTATGGCAAGTGCTGGCTTTTTTGAAACGGGTACAGACCGTATTCAAATTAGAGTAAGTGGTCATCTACAAAACATTGATGAAATTAAAAAAACACCTTTATTGGTCGGTGATAAAACCATCCAGCTTGGTGACGTTGCTGATGTTTATCGTGGTTTTAGTCAGCCTGCTCAACCACGTATGCGTTTCATGGGTGAAAATGGTATTGGCATTGCCGTTTCGATGCGTAAAGGCGGTGACATTATTGCCCTTGGTAAAAATCTAGAAACAGAATTTGCCCAACTGCAAAAGACCTTGCCACTCGGCATGAAATTGCAAAAAGTTTCTGACCAACCTGTAGCAGTACAACGCAGTATTCATGAGTTTGTGAAGGTACTCGCTGAAGCAGTCATTATTGTCTTGTTAGTGAGTTTTTTCTCTTTAGGCTTCCGTACGGGATTGGTGGTCGCTTTTTCTATTCCATTAGTTTTAGCAATGACCTTTGCCGGTATGAGTTTATTCGATGTCGGACTGCATAAGATTTCACTTGGTGCTTTGATCTTGGCGTTAGGTCTGTTAGTCGATGACGCCATTATCGCCGTCGAGATGATGGCCATTAAGATGGAGCAGGGCTATAGCCGAATTAAAGCCGCCGGATTTGCGTGGAAAACTACCGCATTTCCGATGCTCACGGGAACATTGATTACCGCGGCAGGTTTTTTACCGATTGCTACGGCTCAGTCTAGTACAGGCGAATACACACGCTCTATTTTTCAGGTCGTGACCATTGCTTTATTGGTGTCTTGGATCGCGGCAGTTTTATTCGTACCTTATTTAGGTGAAAAGCTATTACCAGATTTTACCAAGTTAGGACATCAGGCCCCTTGGTATGTCCGTTTGTGGGCAAGATTAACGAAAAAACCGCAACCGCAAACTGTGGCAATTTCACAGGACCATCATTACGATCCTTATCAATCTAGTTTCTATTTACGTTTTAGAAAGATGGTCGAGTTTTGTGTGACCTATCGTAAAACCGTGATTGCAACGACAGTGGGGATTTTTGTACTCTCTGTGCTGATGTTTAAGATGGTACCTCAGCAGTTTTTCCCGCCTTCAAACCGTGCCGAGATTTTAGTCGATTTAAAGCTTGAAGAAGGCGCCTCTTTAACAGCAACAGAACAAGCTGTGAAAAAGGTTGAAAAATTCTTGTCGAAACAAAAAGGTATTGATAACTATGTGGCCTATGTGGGTACAGGTTCACCACGTTTTTATTTACCTTTAGACCAACAATTACCACAAGCCAGCTTTGCTCAGTTTGTTGTACTCGCATCATCACTTGATGATCGTGATGACATTCGTCGTTCGTTAGAAACACAAATTAAGCAGTTACTCCCACAAGTCCGTACTCGTGTGTCATTACTCGAAAATGGCCCACCTGTGGGTTATCCATTGCAATATCGTGTGTCAGGTGAAGATTTAAATCTGGTACGTAAAGAAGCACAGCAAGTCGCTAAAGTAATGAGTGAAAACCCGAATACCACCAATGTGCATTTAGATTGGGGCGAGCCAAGTAAGATCATTTCCATTCAAATTGATCAAGACCGTGCTCGACAAATGGGTGTCTCTAGTCTGGATTTAGCGAATTTCATTAATGCATCAATTACTGGTAGTGCGATTGAGCAATATCGTGAAAAACGTGAACTCATTGAAATTCGCTTACGCGGGGACCAAGCAGAGCGCGTTGAAGTGGCTTCACTGGCAAGCTTAGCTGTGCCAACGAACAATGGAACTACTGTACCTTTAGCTCAAATTGCGAAGATTGAGTATAAGTTTGAAGATGGTTTGATCTGGCATCGTAACCGCTTACCGACGATTACTGTTCGTGCAGATATTCGTACCAATTTGCAGCCTGCTACTGTTGTGGGTGAGTTAGCTGAATCAATGGATAAGTTACGTGCTGAATTGCCAAGTGGCTATCTCATTGAAGTGGGTGGAACCGTAGAAGAGTCTGCACGTGGGCAAGATTCTGTGAATGCGGGTATGCCACTCTTCTTGGCAGTGGTCATGACATTACTGATGATTCAGCTCAAAAGCTTGTCTCGCTCGACCATCGTGTTGTTAACAGCTCCACTGGGTTTAATTGGTGTTGTTTTATTCTTACTGTTATTTAACAAACCATTTGGCTTTGTGGCCATGTTAGGCACAATTGCGCTCTCTGGCATGATCATGCGTAACTCGCTTATTTTGATTGATCAAATTGAGCAGGACCGACAAGCGGGACATCCAACTTGGGAAGCAATTATTGAAGCGACAGTGCGTCGATTCCGTCCAATTATTTTGACTGCTTTAGCCGCTGTTCTGGCCATGATTCCACTTTCGCGAAGTATTTTCTTTGGTCCGATGGCAGTTGCGATCATGGGCGGATTGATTGTTGCCACCTTACTGACATTATTTTTCCTACCTGCACTCTACGCAGCGTGGTTTAAGGTGAAAAAAACCGCATAAAATACATAAATTTTTTGTGAATAAAGGTGCGAAATATTGAAAACTCCAATATAGTAGCACCTGTCTTTACACAAAAAATACAGGATTATTTCACTGCATAAAAAATAGGCAAAATGCAGTGAATTGAGGTGAAATACAGATGGGGCAAGACCATATCGAACAGCATCGCCGCTATATAGTAATTTCTTATGCGTTCATGTTTCTTGCATTGTTTACGGTTATTTTTGCGGCCTTTGCTTATTTGGTCGCTCGTAAAGTGGCAGTTGTAGATAATGCAGAAGTTTGGATTCATGCGCATGCGCTATGGATTATGCGCAATGCGATTCTATTTCTATTTATGGCAATTTTTGCTGTTGTCTGGTTTATTCCGCTCTTCTTCTTTGCATGGGACAGCAATCTTTGGGTCACAGCCTCTACAGTTGCTGGTGTAGTTTTTAGCGCTATTGCGTGGTTATTTCTATTAAATGCATGGTTAAAAGGCTTGTCTAAATATTTAAAAAATAAGGCAGTTTTTTAATATATCTATTTTTTGAACATTTCCCCCTTGTAAATTCGGCTAAAGTCCCCCATTTAGTCGGCAATAGAGTATTGATAAAATTCCGTGAGGAGCACCGCCAAAAATGGCTAAACGTGATTATTATGAGGTTTTAGGCGTTTCAAAAACCGCAAGTGATGATGAGATCAAAAAAGCCTACCGTAAATTGGCGATGAAATATCATCCTGATAGAAACCCTGACAATGCCGAAGCTGAAGAGAAATTTAAAGAAGCTGCTGAAGCTTATGAAGTTTTATCGGATAGCGAAAAGCGTAGCATGTACGATCGCATGGGACATAATGCGTTCGAAGGTGGCTTTGGCGGAGGCGGTGGTGGCTTCGGCGGATTTAGTGCAGAAGATATTTTTAGCCAGTTCGGTGATATCTTCGGTGGCGCATTCGGTGGTGGTGGACGTCAACAGCGTCAACGTCGCGGATCAGATTTACGCTATGTAATGGAACTTACCCTTGAAGAAGCTGTAAAAGGGGTGAAAAAAACCATTACCTTTACTGCTCCAGCACCATGTGATGTGTGTGATGGTAAAGGTTCTAAAAATCCAAAAGATGTTGAAACCTGTAAAACTTGTCATGGTTCAGGACAAGTTCGTATGCAGCAAGGTTTCTTCTCTGTACAACAAACATGTGGTACGTGTCGTGGTCAAGGTAAAATTATTAAAAACCCTTGTCAGGCATGTCATGGTTCAGGTGTTGCCGATCGCCAGCAAACGTTGGAAGTTACAATTCCAGCGGGTGTAGATAATGGTGACCGTGTTCGTTTGAGTGGTAAAGGCGAAGCAATTCGTGATGGCCAATCAGGTGACTTATACGTTGAAGTCGTTGTTCGTGAACACGAAATTTTCCAACGTGATGGTGCCGATCTTTATATGGACGTACCAGTAAGCATTGCTGATGCTGCACTTGGTAAAGAAATTGAAATTCCAACTTTGGAAGGTCGCGTTAGCCTGAAAATTCCTGAGGGAACTCAAACAGGTAAATTATTCCGTTTACGTGGCAAAGGCGTTCGTCCAGTACGTAGCAGCATGGTGGGTGATTTACTCTGCCGTATTGTGGTAGAAACACCAGTCAACTTAAATTCTCGCCAACGTGAATTACTTAAAGAGTTGCAAGCTTCTTTTGATGGCGAAGACAGTGCTTCCTCACCAAAGAAAAAATCATTCTTTGATCGTTTGTTCGATTAATGCTTGATTAGACAAGAAATTAAAAAGAAGGCGGATATTTATAAAATATCCGCCTTTTTATTGCGCTGATGTATCTTATTATTTTTATTCTGCTTAAAAGAAAATTACGTCTGCTTACTTTGTAGGGAGAGCAACATCAATATCATTAACACTTACAGTCGGTTCGCTAGAAGCAAGAGTAGGAGCATTTTCGATCACTGGTGCGGCTACTGCTTCTGCCTGTACAGCTACTTTTGGTGCCTCTGCTGCTGTTTCGCCAATAATTGGGTCAATATCTTCAACTTTAACCTCAGCATTGGCATCGCTTGTTTGAGCTGTAGGCGTTGCTGTTTGAGTATTTACGTTTGTTGTAATACGCGCTTTAGATAAGCTTTCTAATGTGTCTCCTGGCTGGATTGCAGGCTCTGCAAATGCCACTGAACTCATAATCCCCATCATTACTGTAAAGCCAATAATTCTCGAATGCATGCTGAACTCCTTATAGTCATCTTTTTCTCATTCGTGGCTCCGTAGTCTGCCGATCAATTCTTTAACTTTTGTGAAAACAGATTAAATTTCGTCCCAACTCAAAAAATAATTTTTACTTTTTAAGATGAGCAAAGAGTTTTGATATAGTAGGTAAATTACGTAAAACCGAAGATTGGGAAGATTATGTCAGCAGCTCCACGCATTGGTATTTTAGGTGCAGGCGGTCGTATGGGCCGTACGCTTATTCAAGCAGTTCAACAGGCAGGCTATCAATTAGCTGCTGCGGTAGAGCGTCCGGAAAGTAGTTTGGTAGGCACTGATGCAGGTGAGCTTGCTGGTATTGGTTCAGTGGGTGTGAAGGTTTCAGGAAACTTGGCAGAAGTTCTTAAAGACTGCGATGTAATCATTGATTTTACTGCACCAGTTGCAACTGCTCAGCATTTAAAGCTTTGCCGTGACGCTGGGGTTGCTATGGTTATTGGTACAACAGGTATGTCAGATGAGCAAAAAGCTGAGTTAGATGAAGTTGCTACGCATACACCTGTGGTTTACGCTGCGAACTATTCAGTGGGCGTAAATGTATCAATCAAGTTACTTGAGCTTGCAGCAAAAGTATTTGGCGATACAGTAGATATTGAAGTGATTGAAGCGCATCACCGTCATAAAGTAGATGCGCCGTCAGGTACAGCATTAATGATGGGCGAAGCAATTGCAGATACTTTAGGCCGTAACTTAAAAGAAGTTGCTGTGTATGGCCGTGAAGGGCATACAGGCCCACGTGACCGTCAAACGATTGGTTTTGAAACTATTCGCGGTGGTGACATCGTTGGCGAACACACAGTCATGTTTATTGGTGAAGGTGAGCGCGTTGAAGTGACTCATAAAGCGACTAACCGTATGAACTTTGCTGCTGGTGCAGTACGAGCTGCTGCATGGGTTGTGGGCCGTGAAGCGCGTAAATATGACATGAAAGATGTTTTAGGATTGAACGACGTACAGGTTTAAAACCCTGTCCGTATTCCATGTGTAGCGAGAAAAACAAGATAGAGCAGAACATGAATAAAAAACAAATTGCCTTGACCACTCTTCTTTGCTTAAGCAGCCTCTGGACAGGGGCTGCTTCTACAGAAAAAGCTAAACTCAGCTTAGACCGTAATAATATTAAAGTCTGGACCTATCAAAAAACTGATAATCCAGTCTTTCAATATAAAGCAGAAACCACATTTGATGTACCACTTGAACGCGCTGTTGCTGTGATTTTAGATGTAAATCGAGCTGACCAGTGGGTGCCTTATATGGGCAAAGTTGAAATGTTGTCTCAAGATGAGAAAAAAGGTGAGTTCACACTGTATATGGTGTTGGATTTTCCGTTTCCTTTGAAAGATCGCGATGTGGTTGTAAAAGGAAAAATGAGCAAGGCTGCAAATGGCGTTGTGACAATTAAAAATACTGCAATTAGTGGAAATTATCCGATACAACCTGATGTAGTGCGCTTAACACGCTATGAAGGGGATTGGACATTCCAGAAAGTTGCAAATAATAAGGTGAAAGTAACCACCAGTGGTTATGCTGATCCTGCTGGTGCAATTCCGTTGAGCTTTGTAAATATGTTTGTTCAACAGCAACCTTACCAGATGCTGCTTAAAATGAAGCGGGAAGTGACCAGTCCAATTTATGAACACCCTAAATTACCAGATATTTTAAAATAAATACCTTAAAAAAAGCGCCTGAGATCAGGCGCTTTTTTTATTAATCTGAACACTGCTGTAAAGCTTGTGCAGGGCTACTTTCGCGTTTGATTTGAAATAAAACCAATAACAAACCTAAGCCAGCTAGTAATGCTCCAGCAAATGATACTGCGCTATAACCCCAACCTAAATCGAGTACTAACGCGCCTGCTGCTGCTCCTACTGCGTTACCTAAGTTAAACGCACCGATATTCACTGAAGAGGCAAGTCCCGGTGCTTCATGAGCGACTGACATTACACGCATTTGCAAAGGTGGTACTAAAGCAAAGGTTGCTGCACCCCAGATCACTAATGCAATGGCTGCTCCAATCTGGCTTTGTGCAAGAATTGGGAAAGTCACCATCATCACAATTAACAGAACCAAGAAACCAATCAAAGTTTTATTAATCGACAAATCTGCAAAACGTCCGCCTAAATGGTTACCAATTGAGAAACCGACACCAATCAATACCAACATAAACGTAATGAACGTCGGTGAAGCATGGGTAAACTCAGTCAAACTTGGCGCAATATAGGTATAGAGCGTAAACATTGCACCTGCACCGAGTACGGTAGTGAGCAGCGCAAGAACCACAGGAGTACGCGTTAATACCTTCAACTCAGCTTTCACATTTGGTTTTTGGGCAACCATACCTTGTGGGAGTGCTTTCCATAAAGCAAGCATGGTAATCACACCAAGCAAGGAAATTGCAAGGAAAGACATACGCCAGCCAATGTTTTGCCCAACCCAAGTTGCCAACGGTACACCACCAATATTGGCAATAGTTAAGCCCATAAACATGGTGGCTACAGCACTGGCCTGTTTATGTGCGGGAACAATGCTTGCCGCTACAACAGAGCCAATCCCAAAGAAGGCACCGTGGTTTAAGCTTGTGATGAGACGTGCACCTAATAAGCTCATATAACTTGGTGAAAAGGCTGCGATTAGGTTACCTACCGTAAAGATCGCCATCAGTAAAATAAGCGCATTACGTCGTGCAAAACCACCGAACCACAGGGTCATGAATGGGGCACCTAGCATGACACCAAGTGCATAACCTGTAATTAACATTCCGGCTGTTGGAATTGAAATACCTAAATCGTTAGCGATGTTCGGAAGTAACCCCATTGGAGAAAATTCCGTGGTGCCAATGGCAAAGGCACCTATTGCCAATGCCAATAACGAGAACGCCGTATTTGATTGAGTGTTCATGAGTTTAGTCCCAAACTGGTGCCCATGGCTCTGGGCTAACTTCACGACTGTTACGGTCGAGTTCAGCAATCATTTGCATTTCAGCTGAAGTTAACTCGATATCCTGTGCTTTTAAGTTGCTAATCAGGTTTTCACGTTTAGTCGAAGATGGAATGACTGCAAAACCACGTTGCAATGCCCACGCTAGTGCAATTTGTGCTGTTGTTGCTTTATGCGCTGCTGCAATTTCAGCGAGAACTGGGTCTTGAAGCACTTTACCGTACGCAAGAGTCATGTATGAAGTGACATCAATATTCTTCTCTTGTAAGAAATTCACAAGCTTATGGTTTTGAAGATAAGGGCTTAACTCAATCTGGTTGGTTGCAATATGCTCTACACCAATTGTGTCAATTGCTTGTTGAGTAAGCTCAATATTGAAGTTTGAAATACCAATTTGTTTAGTTAAGCCCTGTTGTTTTGCTTCAAGTAAAAGCTTTATAACTTCAGGAATCGAAACGCCTAAATCTGGTGCTGGCCAATGGATCAAAGTGAGGTCAACATGGTCAGTACGAAGCTTTTGTAGGCTCTCTTTTAAGCTTGGAATAAACTTATCTTGAGCAAAATTATCTACCCAGATTTTTGTGGTTAAAAATAAGTCCTGACGTGATACACCGCTTTCGGCAATCGCTTGACCAATTGCTGCTTCATTGTCATAAATTTGAGCAGTATCAATGACACGGTAACCTACGTCTAAAGCAGTTTTAACAGAATCAATAACTGCTTGTTCTTTAAGACGGAAAGTTCCTAGACCAAAACGTGGGATATTCATGTGTTTACCTAAATTTGAATAATCATTTAACTTGATGTGCATTTTGCTTTTTTTATTGTTGCGAAAAAATAGATGAATAAGCAAAATATCTTTGATCATTAGTCAATAATGGAATAAGACATGAAATCAACAATTGAAGAGCTGGTCGCGTTTATCGCAATCGTTGATACGGGCTCTTTTGTTGCGGCGGCAGAACATTTAAAACAAACGCCTTCAGGAGTCAGTCGATCTTTAACGCGCCTAGAAGCGAAGTTAGATGTGACCTTATTAGAACGAACGACACGTAAATTGAAACTCACTCAAGAAGGACAACAGTTTCTGGTAAAGGCCCGTAAAATCTTAAATGAGCTAAATGCGGCTGAAGAAGAACTACAAAAATCTGATCAGGGTACTGCGGGACTTATTCGCATTGATTCAGCAACGCCGTTTGTCTTACACGTTATTGCGCCATTAATGCATAAGTTTCGTGAGTGCTATCCAAATATTGAAATTGAGTTAAATAGTAATGATCAGGTGATTGACCTGCTACAACATAAAACCGATGTGGCATTTCGATTCGGAGAACTTAATGATTCAAGTCTTCATGCCAAATTAGTATGTAAAAGTCGCTTATTTATCGTTGCAAGCCCTGAGTATTTAGCAATTAAGGGTACACCGACACAACCTGAACAGCTTGAACAGCATGATCTGATTGGTTTTACCAGACCTGCTTATATTAACAGCTGGCCGATTAAAGTCGGCGATGAATATTTTTTTGCACAAGCAAATATTAAAGCTTCTAGTGGTGAGACGGTACGCCAACTCACGATTAGAGGACATGGTATTGCACGACTATCTGAATTTGAAATTTGGAAAGATATTCAAGAAGGACGTTTGATTGCATTATTCGAAGACCAAATTGAACATCAATATCAAAGCATCCATGCTGTGTATTATCAACAAGAGCATCTACCAAAACGAATTCGTTTATTTATTGAGTTTTTGGCAGAACAGTTAAAAGACGGTTTTAAAAACGCTCTCTAAAAGTAGTGTAACTGTCAGTTGGAAAATGAACTTCTAAAAGTGGGGTCGTTTGTCCTTGTGATGAATGTTGAGACAGAAAATAGCTTTTTTGATGTTCTCGGCAGCTAAAATATAATTTGGAATAAACCGAGTTCACCATTACAACTTCATTTGAGCTATTCCGTTTATATTGATAATGAGAAATCGTACTGGTCTTGTCATCAGTGCGTTGTTCCATTTTATAGTCTTGTTGATTTGTCATTTTTAAATAACCTTCTATGAGGCTTTGGCAAACAGTATGTCTGTACTGCTCATCTTTTGGTTGTTGTTGGCAACCAGCTAAAACAATAGTAAATAACAATATAGCTTTTAATTTCATGACTTTGCTACTTTCTGAGTTGATTTCTATAGCCTAAAGGTGTTCTATAAACCAGTACAGATACAGAAATTTTTAAAAAAGCAGTACAGAATGACTTTCCAATATCAGGTTCTTGCCAATCAATTAGCACATCGTATTTATCAAGATGAGCTTAAACCTCACCAGAAACTTATTTCTTTACGAGATTTTGCTCGTCAACACAGCATTAGTTTAAGTACAGCAAAAAGTTGTTATGAGTTACTTGAGGCGAGGGGGCTTATTTATGTAAAGCCGAAGTCAGGTTATTTTGTGGTTGCTCGTGCACAATCGGGTCCCATTCCTGAAAGTCCAGATTTCTTGTCTTTACCTCGACAAGTTTCAAATCTGGAATTGCATAATCAAATTCAGGAAGCTGCCTTACAAAGCCATCTTGTACCATTAGGCTCTATTCAGTTAACGCCTCATTTTATTCCTGTGGAAGGTTTACGTCGTTCTATTCAACGGGCTTTAAAAAATTGTCAGCCTCAAGACTTTCTCTATTGTAATAAACAAGGGCATGAGCAATTAAGAAAAGCGCTATCTGATCATTGGCGTGAAGATGGGATTTTTATCGCAGCAGAAGATATTTTTATTACCAATGGCTGCATGCCTGCTTTGTCTTTGGTGATTCAACATCTAACAGAAGTAGGTGATACTATTTTAATTCCGACGCCTACTTTTAATGGACAATTACAGCTTATAGCAAGTTTAAAACGACAGATTATTGAAATTCCAGCGCATCATCGTGGTATTGATCTTGAGCGCTTAGAATCATTTATGAAGCAGGGTTTAGCCAAGGTTTGCTTAATGACAGCCAACTATCAGAACCCATTGGGATATTGTTTAAGTAATGCAGAAAAACAAAAGATTGCCGAATTAGCAGCAAAGTATCAGTGCTTTATTATCGAAGATGATATTTATGGAGAGTGTGGTTACAGCGGTGAGCGACCATTACCTATACGCTATTGGGACCGTGAAGGCTATGTCATTTGGTGTGGATCGGTTTCTAAGTCGTTATCGAGTGCGTATCGCGTAGGATGGTTCTGTTTAACAACAAAGTTAGAACATTTAAGGCTTGAGCTGTTAGCCAGTAATATTGGGGTCAATACACCGCTACAATTAGGTCTAGCTGATTTTATTTATAGTCGTGGTTATAGGGAGCATTTAGAGCAGTTAAGACCGAATTTGATGCGGCAAGTCGAGGAGTATCGTAGTTGTATTTTAAATGCATTTGAAGGTATTCCAATTGCACTGAGTCAACCAGAAGGTGGTTATGCTTTATGGATGCAGTTACCTAAAACTGTAGATAGCTTGGCGCTCTATTACACTGCAAAATCTCACGGAATTACTGTAGTTCCCGGTCATGTTTTTGGTGAGGATGAACGCTATCGGCATTTTATTCGTTTAAATGCAGGTCATGAGCTAACAGCAGATGTCCGCCAAGCAATTAAAGACTTAGCGGACTGGGCACGGCAACAGATTAAAACAGCGAGTTAGTCTTATTCTGCAAAGTCTGCTTTAAGCACAATGCGGTAGCGTGCCTGCCCTGAGTGTAGACGCTCAATTGCTTCATTGAGCTGTGACATCGGAAATAGCTCAATTTGAGGCGCAATTTTTTTACGTGCAGCAAACTTTAAAAGCTGACGTAGTGCAGCAGGTGAGCCCGTAGGTGAACCAGTCACTGACTTAGCACCACCAATAAGAGAGCCAACTGAAACAGGAACAGGCTCAAGTGTAAGGCCTAAGAAATGTAAGGTTCCGTTTGGTGCCAGTGTTGCAATAAAAGCAGACCAATTTAGAGTCACATTCACGGTACTTAGCAATAAATCGAATTTACCTTTTTGAGCTTTTACTGCCTCTGTATCGCGGCTATTTACCACATGGTCGGCTCCCATTGCTTTGAGTTCTTCCGTTTTATCTGGGTTAGAACTAAAAGCAGTGATTTCACAGCCCCATGCTTTAAGTAGCTTAATGGCTATATGGCCTAAACCACCAATGCCAATTACACCGACATGATGCGTTGCCTGAATTTTGTGTTTGAGTAGCGGATCAAAAACGGTAATTCCGCCGCAAAGTAAAGGGCCTGCACTTTCAGCGTCTAAATCGTCAGGGAGGGGAATAGCCCACTGCCAACCTGCGCGAACCTTATCGGCAAAGCCACCCGCATGTCCTACGATTGTTGCAACATTTCCACCTGTACACAGTACTTGCTGACCACCAATACATTCATCACAGGCTTGGCAACTTTCAGCTGTCCAACCAATACCGACACGCTGTCCAATTTGTAGACCTTTGGCTTCTGAGCCCAAAGCAACAATTCGTCCAATAATTTCATGACCTGCAACCACAGGATACACGGTTGAACGCCATTCATTGTTTAAAACAGAAATATCAGAATGACATAAACCACAATATTCAACTTTTACCTCAACCTGATGCGGTTGTAATTCACCTGCGTCAAATTGATAGGGAACTAGTTTTTCACCTGCCTGCATTGCAGCATAAGCTTGAATCGTATTATTGCTCATCGGAAACTCCTTAAGCGGCTTTGAACCGTTCTGGTGGGTTATGAAGCTTTAAATTGACAATCGTTTTCATGATCATCGACCATGCCTACTGCCTGCATAAAAGCATAGCAGGTGGTTGGGCCAACAAATTTGAAACCATTCTTTTTAAGAGTTTTGGAAAGTTTTACGCTCAGTTCGGTTTGAGCAGGGGCCTTACGATAATCTACAACATCATTGTTTTGTGGCGCTGCATCTACAAACTGCCAAAGCCATGTAGGAACATCACCGACTTGTGCTTTGAGCGCTTGCCAAGCAATTGCATTATCGCGAATAGCTTTGAGTTTCCCCAAATGACGAATTAAGCCTGCATCAGATAATTTTAGTTCTAGAAAATCATCTGTAAATGAAGCAATGTCTGCAATCGGATGATTAAAAAAGTGTTGACGGTAGCTTTCTCTTTTTTTTAGTACGGTAATCCATGAGAGGCCAGCTTGCTGACCTTCGAGACAAAGCATTTCAAATAATCGTGCCTCGTTGTGTTCGGGTTTACCCCATTCCTCATCATGGTAGGCAATATAGAGTGGATCGTCGGAACACCATCCGCAACGTTGAGTTTTCATGATAATGCTCCTTATATTTATCTTAGAATTTTAAAGTTTAAATAAGACCCATTCATTTGGGCGAGTATCCCAATAATACAGTTCTGCTTGTGTTAAGTCTTCAAACTTTAGCCAAAAGTCTTTGCCGACTTTGTCTGAAAAACCAGTACTGATTAGTAGGGCATCATCGCTGATTTCCATGATCCAGCCTTGATAGCTATTGCCATTTAAAATGATCTTTTGCTGGTTACCAGACTCGGCAAACTCTACTAAGCGATTGATCAGCGCTTCCGACATAAAATGTTCCTAGCGTAAATATGAATAAGGATTAACAGCACCACGACCTTTACCATCTAGATAAAGACCATAATGAAGATGAGGTGAAGTATAACGTGCATTGCCCGTATTGCCGACATAACCAATGAGGTCGCCCTTTTTGACATAGTCGCCTACATTTAAGCCACGTTTGTGACCATCAAGATGGGCATAATAATGCCATGTTCCTGCTGGACCTAAAATCCAGATCACTTTGCCACCTAGATTATTATTACGAAGATCTGCAACGAGTCCTTCGGTTGCACTGTACACTTTGGTTCCACGTGGAGCCAAAATATCAATTCCTTCGTGACTACGGCCCTGACTCCGAGCAGCTCCCCAAGTGTCTTTTAATTCATCGCGGTCAATACCTTTTACAGGCACAGGCAGTCGATTTGGAAGCTGCATACTTTTGAGTTTGATGACTTGAGCGGGTGGAAGTGGGGCAGGTTTTTTAGGTGCACTGGTACAGGCAGCCAAAAGAATAATCAGAAAACCAAGTGAGAAATGAGAAACAAAACGTCGCACAAAATACTCCCTGTCACAGCCATATCAAAATTATTTTACTCACTATGTCATGAACGGCTTGCCGAGATCAATTTTTTCATCGCGGTTGGAACACCTTTGGCAATGGCTTGTTCCGGACTCAACCATTGACCTTCAAGTTCAATAGCCAGATGTTCTTTTTGATCAGGTTCCACGTGGAACACATGAGCATTAAGTAACCATGTGAAATGAGTGAAGCTATGGCTGATCTGAAAAGTTTGTGCTTGAGGCTGTAGTTTAAATTGTTGGCTTAAGCTCAGTCGTTCATGTTCATTTTCTAAAATAGGTAAACAGAATAAACCGCCCCATAGACCATAAGCTTGACGTTGTTGCCAGAACCATTCACCTTCGCACTGAATAATAAGAACATCTGCTGTTTTAACAGGCGGTGTTTTTTTCGGTTTTTTAAAAGGTAATTCTTGTTCTAATCCTTGCTGATAAGCCTGACAATGAGCTTGCATTGGACAATATAAACAAAGCGGTTTTTTAGGCGTACAAATGGTTGCGCCGAGATCCATAATCGCTTGAGTGTAGTCATGATTACGATGTGTCGGGCAAAGCTCTTCAGCCAGTTTCCACATTTCACGTTCGTGCTGTGGTTTGCTTAAATCATCTTCAATGGCAAAGAAACGAGCTAAGACGCGTTTCACGTTGCCATCCATGATGACGCCGTACTGACGTAAACCTAAAGACATGAGCGCGCCTGCGGTAGAGCGACCAATGCCAGGTAACGCAATCCATTCTTCTAACGTTTCAGGAAATTTACCTTGCTGCGTGACAAGACCAGCCGCTTTATGCAAATTGCGGGCACGAGCGTAATAGCCAAGACCTGCCCAATAAGGTGCGACTTCATCCCAAGTTGCATGACCTAAAGCTTCTACCGTCGGGAAGCGCTCCATAAAGCGATCAAAATATTGCAAGACCGTTTTCACCTGAGTTTGCTGTAGCATAATTTCAGAAACCCAAACTTTGTACGGATCATCGGCAACTTGCCAAGGCAAATCGTGACGACCATGTTGGTCGAACCAATTTAAGAGGGCATCAGAAAAAGAAAATTCAGGCATGAACAGCTATAGAAGAAAAGTAAGGGGTAAATTATAGCTGAAATTTAGCTGAAATTTTGTTTAAAGCAGGCAAACAAAAAGAGTGTATTAAAACAGAGACTACTTCAAAGCGCGTAATCTCTGTTTCAATCAGATAAAAGGATTAATCCTTTTGTACACCCCAACGTTGATCAAGTTTCAATGGCTGATTTTTGTAGTAAGGGATGACATGAATGTGGAAATGATCTGAGGTTTGTCCAAACACTTCACCATCATTAAAGCCAATATGAAAGCCGTCTGGTTGATGACGAAGCTGTGTCTCATGACGGGCAATTTCAAGAAGTGTCAGTAAGCCTTGATGTTCTTTAGACGTAATATCAAAAAAAGAACTAACATGGCGTAGTGGTGTTACTACACAGTGGCCTTTAGATAACGGATTAGAATCAGGCAAAATTACGGCAAATTCATTCTTATCAATGATGTCATATTCATCAAATTCGCAATACGGACATTTCTTGTCAGTCATTGTTGTATCCTCTCATGTTATTCCATTAAACCCCGAGTGCGGGAAATAAGACTAGGCTTTGCTCTAGCTCAACGGGAGTATAGTTATTGAAGTATGGTTTAAAAAATACAGTAAAAATATTGCAAAGTCATAAACATTTAAGGGAGCAAATGCAAAAAAAACCATTTGCTCCAAATTTGCTTCTTTTATTTTAGAGTACGATCTAATAAAGCGTACATTTTAGCAAGGCCTTGTTTTTCCGCTTTGCTATTGTAGCCAAGGTCCACACCGTTCGCTTTAGCTCTTTCATCGGCAAGCGGGTTACTAAAGCCATGTTTAGCACCTTCTAAAACCACTACCTCGTGTTTAACCTCAGCAGCTTGCATCTCTTTTTCAAAATTAGCAACATCTTCTAAGGTGACCATACTGTCTAGTTCACCATGTAGAACTAAAATTTCACCCTGAATGTTGCCTTTTTGAGCAGGAGCCTTCGGTGCTAATGTGGCATGGAACGTTACAATTGCTTTAAGTGGAGCACCTGAGCGAGCAAGATCCAACACGACTTTACCACCATAGCAAAAACCAATCGCAGCCAATTTCTCGTTATTTACTTCTGGTTGGGCAGCAAGGGTTTGCAGTGCTGCATTAGCACGATCAGTCACCGTGTCTAAATCTTCAAATGTCTGCATCATCCATTCATAGGCTTGAGCTGCTGTTGTCGTGACTTTTTTATCGCCATACATGTCAATAGCAAGAGCTGCATACCCGTGTTCAGCAAGCTCACGTGCGCGTTGCTCAGTATATTCATTACGACCCCACCACTCAGGACCAATAATGATACCTGGTACCGGTTCTTCACTCTCTGGAGCCGCAAAGTAACCAATTAAATGGCTGCCATCTGGTGCAGTATATTGAATTTCACGGGTTTTAATTGCTGTACTCATGACATTAATCCTGAAATTAAACTTGGTTTAAACACGCTTGATTAAAACATAAAAAATAAGAAGTAAAATAAAGAACTGTGTAAAAAACTACATCAAAATAAAAAGATAGATATTTCTACGCAATAAAAAAGAAGGAAACCAGTTCCTTCTTTTTATATGGTGATGATTAAATTTAAGTCCGGCCTCGGGAAATGAACCCAATTACAGCTAGAATTACAGCCACAACTAATAAAATCACGGCAAAGTCTTTAGATAGTCCTGCAACACCACCAAACCCTAATAGACTGGCAATGAGTGCAATCACTGCAAAAATTATCGCCCAACGGAACATAATGCTGTCCTCCTTATTTTTCATTGTCATTTAACTATATAGTGTGTTTTTTAGCCCGAATGTGTCGTTTATGTGGTTGAAATGTATATTAAACAATCATTTTGTGATGTCAGAAATACAGCTTCTTTTTTAGTACAGGCCACTTCAATGCTATACTGATACACTGTTTTATCTCATCAGCTGTTAAAAGATTATGTCTACCGAGACCTCCCTCCGACCACTCTTCTGGAAAAATTATCCATTAGAGCAACTGACTCAACTTGAGTGGGAAGCTTTATGTGATGGTTGTGGTTTATGCTGTCTGGTCAAACTAGAAGATGAAGATACGCATGAGGTGGCTTATACCAAAGTGGCTTGTAAGTTACTCGATTGTGGTACAGGGCGTTGTACGGACTACCCAAATCGTCAGCAGCAAGTACCTGATTGTTTACAATTAACGGTAGAGTCTCTAAAAACAATTCATTGGCTGCCCTCAAGCTGTGCTTATAAGCGCTTGAATGAAGGCAAGAATTTACCTTCTTGGCATTATTTAAATACGGGTTCTAGACAAAGCGTGGTTAAGGCGAAAAAGTCAGTTGCAGGACGTTGTATTTCTGAAGTTGATGTACATGAAGATGATCTTGAAGATTATGTAGTACGTTGGGTACGTTAAATAGATCTTAAAAGGCGTTGTTTGATTACAGCGTATAATAAAGTAACATTTTTATCGTCATTTTTTTGCTCATCTCCGTTATATAACAATAAAAGCAAAAGGAGATAAAAACGATGAGACGATTAGCAGCCCCCTTATTATGTAGTAGCTTTTTTTTGTTAATGGCCTGTGGGTCTAATAATACCAACTCAAAAAATCTTGAACAAAATACGACTGCGAAAACAGATCAGTCTGTTGCTGTCAAACAAACTTATCAGGTCGAAGCAGTCGCACATTTTAATGAGCCTTGGGCTGTGACCAGTCTGCCTGATCAACGTTTATTAGTGACTGAACGGCAGGGTAAATTAAAAATTTTTAACCCTAAAAATAAACAAATATTAGATGTCCAGAATGTCCCTGCAGTGAACTATGGGGGACAAGGTGGTTTAGGAGATGTCATTTTACACCCTGACTTTGCCAAGAATCATTGGGTTTATCTTAGCTATGCTACAAAAGGACAAGGCGGATCTGGCGCAGTGATTTCACGTGCGAAATTAGATTTATCTAATCCTAATCAGCCAAAACTTAACGATATAAAGCAGATTTGGCAGCAAGTACCTAAAGTCTCGGGACAAGGCCATTATGGACATCGCATGCTTTTTGGTACAGATGGTAAGCTGTGGGTCAGTTCAGGTGAGCGACAAAAGTTTGATCCTGCCCAAAACATGAAAAGTAACTTGGGTAAAATCTTGCGTTTAAATGAGGATGGCACCGCGGCTGTAGGTAACCCTTTTTATAAGCAAGGCGGGGTTACTGCTGAAATATGGTCACTTGGACACCGTAACCCTTTAGGTATGGCTTTTGACCGCCAAGGACAGTTGTGGGTGGTTGAGATGGGGCCTAAAGGTGGTGATGAGCTTAATATTATTACCAAAGGTGAAAATTATGGTTATCCAATCGTTTCAAATGGAGACCACTATTCGGGCCAACCTATTCCAGATCATCACACTCGGCCAGAGTTTAAAGCACCCGAAATTGACTGGACTCCTGTTATCTCTCCATCGAGTATGATCATTTATCGCGGACAACAATTTCCTGCATGGCAAAATAAAGCCTTAATTGGCGGGTTATCTTCCGAAGCGATTATTGTGGTGGATTTAGAGCATAAGCCCCTGAAAGAAGTGCAAAGATTGGATATGAAAAAACGTATTCGTGGGTTGCATGAAGCACAAGATGGTTCGATTTGGGTGATTGAAGATGGCTCAAATGCGCGTTTACTCAAGCTGAGTAAGAAACCCTCTTAATGCTAAGCAAGAGCCTGTAAATAAAGAACGTGTCTCATAGATTCAAATTGTAGATTTCTGTGAGACACAATAGACTATAGTGAAAAGACGATAAAGCCATTTGAGATGTCAGACACCCATATTCCACTTCCCGAACGCCTGCGCCCAAGAGACTTGTCTGAAATTATTGGGCAAGACCATTTATTAGGTGAACATGCGCCCTTACGTCAAATGATTGATCAGGGTCATTTGCCTTCTATTATTTTTTGGGGACCACCAGGCGTTGGTAAAACAACAATTGCTTTGCTTTTGGCTCAGGCAATAGACCGTCCATTTGTGAGCTTATCTGCGCTGAATACGGGCGTAAAAGAATTACGTGAAGTGATTGCAGAAAGTGGTGATTTACTGACACCTGTAGTTTTTATTGACGAAATCCATCGTTTTAATAAATCACAGCAAGATGCTTTATTGGGTGCTGTTGAAAAAGGCAAAATTACGTTAATAGGCGCGACAACTGAAAATCCATCTTTTGAGGTGAATAGCGCGCTTTTATCACGCTGTCAGGTCTATACCTTAAATAGTTTAGACAGTGAGGCAATTCAGACACTACTCAACAATGCACTTCAAAGCGATAGATTCTTAAAAGAACGTTACATTCATATAGAAGAATATGATGCGCTCATTCAGTTCGCAGCAGGTGATGCACGTAAAGCGCTTAATTTACTGGACTTGATCGCAAGTACTTTTGAACCAGAAATTGAAAACACGATTACCAATGCGGTTGTGGTAAAAGTCGCTCAGCAAAATATTGCGCGTTATGACAAATCTGGCGAGCAGCATTACGACCTTGTTTCTGCCTTTATTAAATCAATTCGCGGTAGTGATCCAGATGCAACGCTATATTGGATGGCACGTATGCTTAAAGGCGGAGAAGATCCAGTTTTTATTGCAAGACGTATGCTGATTGCAGCCTCAGAAGACATTGGAAACTCTAATCCAAATGCGCTATTGCTTGCAGGTGAGTGTTTCCGCTCTGTACAAGCGGTGGGTATGCCTGAGGCTCGAATTATTCTAGGTCAAACAGCAGTTTACTTAGCAACGAGTGCAAAAAGTAATAGTACTTATTTAGCGATTAATAAGGCTCTGGAACTTGCTGAAAAAACGGCAAATTTACCTGTGCCTTTGCATTTGAGAAATGCGCCAACCAAGCTTATGAAACAGCAAGGCTATGGTATTAATTATCTCTATCCTCATGATTACCCTGAGCACTTTGTGCTGCAAGACTATCTGCCGCCTGAGTTGAAGGGAACCAAACTCTATGAGTCTGCAAGAAATAAGCGTGAGGTTGAAGGTGAGCGTTTGCAGCAACGCAGATGGCAGCAGGAACAATAGTTCCTGCTTTATGCTATTCCAGCTCTTTAGTGACCTGACCATAAATCAGTAGAGTAAACACGCCTGTACCGCCAATAATATTGCCGATAGTGGTAGGGATGAGGAAAGTAAACAGATACTTGCTAATAGAAGCTTCTCCTTGCCAGACCAGATAGGACATTTCTGTAGAACCAACCACTACATGGGTAAAGTCACCCAGTCCTATCAAATACGTCATAAAAAAGATGAGCAGAAACTTATTACTGACTGAAGGCAACATCCAGACCAATGCAGCAATTAACAGCCCTGACATAATGCCTTTGAGCAGATTCTGAGTGGCAGAAAAGGAACCCACATGATGTGCGAGTTCATCTAGTGCTTTATCAATATCTGGCGTAAACAGGTGAGTAGTTAGGAAAAATAAACTCGCTAAAGCTGTTCCAATGATGTTGCATAGAATCACAATGCCCCATAAGCGGCCCACTGCTCGTAATTTATCGAAAGTAAAGGGATTAAATAAAGGCACAACTGTGGTGATAGTATTCTCGGTAAAGAGTTGCATGTGACTCAATATAGCGATTAGAAACCCAATGGTATAACCCACATTAGTGATTAAATCGGTCCAGACTGCATCAGTTGGGAGATAAGCAGCAATAATCGCTTTAAATACAAATGAAAAACTGATGACTAAACCCGCGGCAATCCCTGAAAAGATCAGTGCAGTTGTTGGACGATCAAGCTCTTCGGCACCATCACGGCGGATAATTTCATAAACCAGACGGGGTGACAGTTTCTCATGTTCTTCGACTGCCATTTTTTCACGCCAGCTTAAAGTTTTCTCGACTTTCTTTTCCTCTATTTCATGGTCCATCAGGGTTACTCCTCACTGAATAAATATCTTATATTTATTGTTTTATTTATTGTTAAGGCAGTGTTCAGGATAAATCTAGTCTATTCATAACAGCTTTATGTGTCTTTTTATAAATCGAATGCACAATGATCAGATCATCAATCACAAAATCAAAGAAAAGTATAAGCTCTTAAAGTACGGATGAGTGCCATATAGTCGCCTTGAGAGGCTTTAGCAATAACAGATTCAACCTCTGCCTGACTCCAGCCTTGTTTTAAGGCAGAAGTACTAAAGTTGTTTAATAAGACCAAAGGATTTTCACCAAAATGGATTGGATGATTCATTAATCTCTTTTCAAGCTTAGATAATTCCATAGGTTCATCCTAGTTTTTAAATTTAATTATTGTGAAGTACTTTGTGTTTTTTTAGATTTTAGTGTTTTAAATTAAGCTTATGCAAGTGTTAATTTATAGAAATAGACAAATCTGTCTACATTGTTTGGGGCGCATGGCGCTGAATATAAAAAAACCGGGCTTTAGCCCGGTTTTTTATGAAGTTTTACTGATTAGATGTCAGATAAATCTACGCCTAAACGAGCAGCAACTTCTTCATAAGCTTCAACAACACCGCCTAAACCTTGACGGAAACGGTCTTTGTCGAGTTTCTTCTTAGAGTCTTTATCCCATAAACGGCAGCCGTCTGGAGAGAACTCATCACCAAGCACGATGCGGTCATGGAAAACACCGAATTCAAGCTTGAAGTCCACCAAAATCATGTTGCCTTCAGCAAATAAAGCTTTTAATACATCGTTTACTTTATAAGTTAAAACTTTCATTTGTTCTAACTGTTCAGCAGTCGCCCAACCTAAAGCAATCGCTTGAGATTCGTTAACCATTGGGTCGCCTAGACCGTCATCTTTATAGAACAATTCAAATGTAGGAGGAGTTAACTCTTTACCTTCTTCTACACCTAAGCGACGGCATAGAGAACCAGCTGCGTAGTTACGAATTACACATTCAACTGGAATCATTTGAAGTTTTTTAACAAGCACTTCAGTTGGAGAAAGCAATTTTTCAAAATGCGTTTCAATACCCGCAGCAGCAAGTTTTTCCATGATGAAGGCGTTAAAACGGTTGTTCACCTTGCCTTTACGATCTAGTTGTTCGATTTTTTCGCCGTTGAACGCAGAGGCATCATCACGAAAGACTAAAATCAGATGGTCGGCATTGTCTGTTTCATATACAGATTTTGCTTTACCAGTATAGAGCAAGGTTTGTTTTAACATGAGGGAACCTTTTTAAAAAAAATGCCTAGTAAACGACTAGGCTGGCCAATTTTGGTAAATCTGGTTTAGCACTTCAGCAGCCACATCTGGGCTTGCAAAAGTGTTATCTACATTAAATAGAGCAAGAGTATGACTAGAACCTACACCAGTAAGTTTAAGCACATAAGTATTGTCATTTACTTTAATCGTCGCTTGATTACTACCTTGAGCGATGATGTTGAAATTTAAAGTACTTAAAGTTGCTTTGGTGTACTGCCAGATCTCGGCTGTATTTCCATCAACTTTTAACAACGGATTTTTATTACCGTCAGTCACAAGCTGAGGACGTCCAAGCGCAGTCGTCGTTTGAGCAGAGGCATCTAGTGTCGCATTACCTTGCGTTTGTTCAGGGCGTGGCAGTGCATAGCGGTTGCCACGCTTATTTTCAAACTTCGGTGCGTTATCGATAGCGCGCTGTTCTACAGTTGGTGCAGGATACAAAGGTGTCGCTGGTCGTACAGTTGCATCGGCAGGATATTCAAGCGGGGCAAGTTGCTTGGCATTTTTATAATCTAAAGAGTGATTATTAATTGCGAAGCGACCACAACCAGCTAAACTTAAGGCTGAAACTGCAAGGACTAAACCAAGACGTAATTGCATCATAAATTGCTCTTATTAAATAATTCCCGCATCTTTTAGGGCATTGCGGAGAGGTTCGCGATATTGCTCAGCGAGAGGAGTGAGTGGTAAGCGAATACCAGTATCAATCAGTCCCATCTCATGTAGTGCCCATTTCACAGGAATTGGGTTTGATTCGCAAAATAGAATATTGTGTAAATTTGCAATCTTATTGTTAAGCGTCTTCGCTTGTTGTTCATCTTTGGCAATCGCAACAGCACATACTTCACTCATTGCTTTAGGTGCAATATTTGCAGTAACCGAGATGTTGCCGTCAGCGCCAAGAAGCATAAGTTCCCATGCTGTCTCATCATCACCTGAGTACACAGCCATCTTGCCGTTTAACGCCTCAATTAAAGCTTTACCACGAGGTACGTCACCTGTTGCATCTTTAATGCCAACAATATTCGAGATCTCTGCTAAACGTACAGCTGTGTCGTTTGAAAGGTCTACGCCAGTACGACCAGGTACGTTATAGAGAATAAGCGGTAATTCAACAGCTTCAGCAATCGCTTTATAGTGTTGGTAAAGGCCTTCTTGAGTTGGCTTGTTATAATATGGTGTTACAAGTAAAGCTGCATCAGCACCGAGGTCTTTAGCGGCTTTAGTTAATTCGATTGCTTCACGGGTTGAGTTTGCACCAGTACCGGCAATAATTGGAATACGTTTATTGGCTACACGAATAATTTCTTTAATAACCTGTGTGTGCTCTTCCATGCTCAATGTTGAGGCTTCGCCGGTTGTACCGACGGCTACAATACTGTTTGTACCTTGTTCTATGTGCCACTCAACCAGCTTCTCAAGACCCTTCCAATCTACACCGCCGTCTTTCAACATTGGTGTGACGATTGCGACGATTGAGCCTTGAATGGTCTGTGCTTGCTGAGTCATTTTTAAAAATATCCTATTTATCCATCCGAATCTGAGGTAAGAAAAACAAAATGTGGGATGGTTGCAGTATTTTGATTGTCCAGTTCTAACAATAACAGATTGTTGAATGACAATTATGCAAATTATGACTGATCAGACGCATAAGAACAATACGCCTAACGGATAATCGCGATGTAAACTTGAGGAAAAGATAGGATGTTTTCGTTATTGCGCATTAAGAACACCCAATAAACACAACAATACAGTTGGATTCAGCTGAGCCTTACTTAATATGTACTTTTTTTATGGCAAGATAGAATGCAATTTCCCAGTTGGGATTGAAGATGACATGGAAATGAATAAACAACCACAAAATGCGGTTTTAATCGTAGTTGATGTACAAAATGGTTTTACACCGGGTGGAAATTTAGCAGTTGCTGATGCCGATAGAATTATTCCAACGATTAACCAACTTGCTGGTTGTTTTGAAAATGTCGTCCTGACTCAGGACTGGCACCCGGATAATCATATCTCTTTTGCAGCCAATCATTTTGGCAAGCAACCATTTGAAACCATTGAACTCGACTATGGACAGCAGGTGCTTTGGCCTAAGCATTGTGTACAAGGTACTCAAGATGCCGAGTTTCATCCTGATTTAAATATTCCGACAGCTCAACTGATTATCCGAAAAGGCTTTCATGCTCATATTGATAGCTACTCGGCTTTTATAGAAGCTGATCACTCTACAACGACGGGTTTAACAGGTTATCTAAAAGAGCGCGGTATTGATACGGTTTATGTGGTCGGAATTGCTACGGACTTTTGTGTAGCATGGACTGCTTTAGATGCAGTTAAGCAAGGTTTTAAAACTTTAGTGGTTGAAGATGCTTGTAAAGGGATTGATCTGAATGGTTCATTAGAACACGCGTGGCAAACCATGCAGCAGCAAGGTGTTGTCCGTATTCAGTCGACTGATCTGTTGAGTGAGCGCTAATTATATTGCTCTGGTTTTTAACTTTCATATTTTAATTTTTAGGGATAGAAAGTATGGCTGCATTCCTACGCTTTACCCAATTTATTCAAAAAACTTTTGCCCTATGGGTGATTGTTTTTGCAGCGCTAGCGCTATGGCAGCCTGAATTTTTTGTCTGGCTCAAAGCGTACATTCCATGGATTTTGGGCATTATTATGCTTGGTATGGGAATGACCATGACTGTCGATGACTTTAAAGGGGTATTACAAAGCCCTAAAGCGGTATTGATTGGGGTGGTAGCGCAGTTTGTCGTAATGCCTGGCTTGGCATATGTTTTATGTAAATTATTTAATTTACCGCCTGAAATTGCGGTTGGGGTCATTTTGGTGGGTTGTTGCCCAGGGGGAACGGCGTCAAACGTAATTACCTATATGGCCAAAGGCAATGTGGCGTTATCGGTAGCCTGCACATCGGTATCAACACTTTTAGCACCTGTATTAACCCCTGCGATTTTCTATCTGCTTGCCAGCCAATGGCTAAAGATTGATGCAGCTTCAATGTTTATTTCGATTTCGCAGGTGGTGCTACTGCCTATTGTGATTGGTTTGATTTTAAGAACATGGCTTAAACGTCAGGTCGAATCTTATATTCAAGTCATGCCTTTAGTTTCGGTCATTGCAATTGTAGCGATTGTGGCCGCGATTATTGGTGGAAGCAAAGCAGCAATTTTACAGTCGGGCTTGCTCATTTTAGCCGTAGTGATCTTACATAACGGGCTTGGCTATTTATTAGGTTTTACCGCGGCACGTTTCTTTAAACTACCTTATGCGGACAGTAAGGCCATTGCTATTGAGGTGGGGATGCAAAACTCAGGCTTAGGTGTTGCACTTGCAGCAGTCCATTTTGCTGCTTCTCCGATTACAGCTGTACCAAGCGCAATTTTCAGTCTTTGGCATAATATTTCTGGGCCTGCGCTTGCGACTTATTGGGCAAGTAAACACAAACAAGAATAACTGTATAAACAACATTCATTAGGAAAGAAGGCCAAACGAATAGTTTGGCCTTTTTATTTAAAGCATATTTTAGGGGAGCTAAAGCTAGAACTGGTATGTCTTTTGCTTTGAATTGATGCACTAAAAATAACGTGAATATGAGTATAAATCGTAAAGAAAAATAAGGCATTTCCTTGATGAACCAGATTTTTAAATTATTTATTCCCATGCTCTCAAGCAATTTAATTCTAGTTTTAAGTGGATTGATTGATATTGCTTATGTAGGGCATTTTAGTAACGATCATGTAGCAGCATTATCGGTGACCTTATCTTTATATACAGTGGTTTATGTCATTGGTATGGGGATTCTGCAAGGTGTGATGCTCAAGCTTTCAGAAGCTTATGGTTGCCATGACATACCACGCATTCGTCAAATTTTTATTCAAGGCATCTGGCTGATGTTATGTTCGGCATTGGTGAGTATTGGCTTGCTCTACTTGTTCCGTGATTTGCCCAAATTGTTTGGTGCATCGGAACATGTTGTTTCAATTACTAAAAACTGTATTTGGGCTTTGGTATTTATTTTACCTGCCCATTTACTGATGCGCTTATTTACAGCTTTATCTCAGGTCACTGAAAATGCGCATAAGGTTTTACTATCAGATAGCATTTTCTTCATTCTTAAAATTATTTTGTCCTATCTTTTGATTTATGGCGTCGCTTCATTTTCAATTCCACCACTCGGTGCCATAGGGGCTTTGTTAGCCACTCTCATTGTACGGTGGTTTATGTTGGCTGTTTATTACGTATTTTTCTTGGAAAAAGGATACCTCTTTATTGAGCAACCCGAACAGTCGATTGAAGATAGTCGAGAAAGTCTGCGGATGATTTTAAAAATAGGTATCCCGACAGCAATTATGGCGTTGATGGACGTTGTTGCATTTTGTTCGGTTGCTATTCTGATTTTACCTTTTGGGAGTGTGGTGTCAGCAGCACATCAAATTGTCGCAAGCACTGGCGGCTTCATGTTTATTTTTCCTTCGTCCATTGCCTCGGCCTATAGCATTTTGGTGTCACGATCTATGGGCAGCGGGAACATGGAAGAAGCAAACAAAATTGCCAGACAAAGTATATGGGTGATTATGGCAGTGAGTGGCAGTTTGTCCCTGTGTTTATGGTTGGAACGGGATTTAATTGTCACGTTCTATTCAGACGATTTGGCCGTGCAGATTTTGGCTGCATCGTTGTTGTTGATTGTGTGTCTGTCTCACTTTCTAGATGGCTTAATGACGTTATTGACCTCTTTGTTGCGCTGTTGGGATGTGTCGATTTTACCAATGCTGATTTTCTTGGTCGTGGTGTTATGTTTCGGATTAGGCGGTGGTTGGTGGATGGCCTATAAAGGACTGCATTGGCAGGATATCTCGATTTCTGCGATGGGAATTTATGGCTTCTGGTGGATGGCTGCCATAAGTTATTTAGTGGCTTGTCTAATGAGTGCCATCTGTTTCCATTTTAGAAAACAATTAAGAGGATTTTGATTGAGCAGACAATGATTAAAGAGGATGTTCTACTAACCAATCTTCAATCTCATTTTCAGAAATTACTTCAAAGCCATGGCGCTGCAAAAGCGCCGTGGTGATTCCAACTCCCGTAATTTTCTCACCTTGAAAAGTACCGTTATAAATTTTTTGGCTACCACAAGATGGGCTATTCTCTTTTAAAACCACACAAGTCGCTTTTATTTGCTGCGCAACTTCTAGGGTGCGGTAAGCACCTTTTAAATATAACTCTGTCACATCTAAACCAGATGAATCAGTAATTTTTGCTTTGCCATCAAGCACATCTTGACCTGTTCCGTCCACAATTTCTGCGGGTAAACGGGGAGTGGTAAAACCACCTAATAGCTCTGGGCATAATGCTTGGGCTTTTTTATTGATTAATAGTTGCTTAAGTCGGGTATTTGGACAGGATTTACCATCATATCGAACAGGTTCACCAATTAAACATGCGCTGACTAAAAGCATAGTTTTTCAAACTCAAAGCAAGAGAGATTTTTGAAGATAAGGATCATAAACAGAATATCGAATATGACAATTGATTTTAAAAACAGGCAAATTAAAAGATTACTAAAATTATGCAATTCATAATTAAGTTATGTATTGCATAATTTAATTGTTTTTAGTAGCATCTAATTCAAGGTAAATGGCCATTGGAGATCCAACAAGGATGTTGGTCTCCATAAATCTATAAATGATTTTTAGGAAAAGACGATTTTTAAGGGTTTATTGAAAAATCTCAATCGTACTTTTAGATAACAAAGGACAGTGTGTATGGAAAACAAACACCACATGGAACGGAAATTAATCATTAAAGGCTTTACGCTCATCATATCTTCGTTTTAATGACTCGTTTTTTTCTCATAGGATGCGTTGGGTTAAGCCAATTTGACGGTTCAAGTCTTCACCCAATAGCAACGTATTCTATAGAGAAAGGAGCTGAGTTCATCAGCAATAGAGATAAACGGAACAGGTAATCACCAGAGGGAAACTAGATGGATATTTTAGAGAACCCATTAGAATTATGCGGTTTTGCATTTATTGAGTTTGTTTCAAAAGAAAATGAATTAGATCCAGTTTTTGAGACAATCGGCTTTTCAAAAGTAGCCAAGCATAAATCGAAAGAAGCGTACTTATGGCGTCAAGGAAATATCAATATTATCCTGAATTATCAGCCAGAATCTTATGCTTCATTCTTCTTTAATGAACATGGTCCATCTGCTTGTGCGATGGGTTTTAAAACACGTGATGCAGCAAAAGCTTTCCAAAAAGCAGTAGAACTTGGTGCTGAACCAATGTATTCAAAAGTTGGGCCAATGGAGCTCAACATCCCGGCAATCAAAGGTATTGGTGGTATGCCAATCTTTTTAGTTGACCGTGATATTTATGAAAATGACTTTGTTTTCTTTGATGATGCCGAGAAACGTCCAGTAGGGGCAGGCTTAAATGAGATTGACCACTTAACTCATAACGTCTACAAAGGCCGTATGGAGTATTGGGCAAACTTCTATGAAAAAATCTTTAACTTCCAAGAAATTCGCTACTTTGATATTAAAGGTGAATATACAGGTTTAACGTCTAAAGCATTAACAGCACCAGACGGTAAGATCCGTATTCCGTTAAACGAAGATTCAGACAAAGGAAACGGCCAAATTGCAGAGTTCCTATCTGACTTTAATGGCGAAGGTATTCAGCATATCGCGTTTATTTGTGATGACTTAATCTCGACTTGGGATAAGTTAAAAGGCCTTGGTCTGAAATTCATGACACCGCCGCCAAATACGTATTATGAAATGCTAGAAGATCGTTTACCTGAGCATGGTGAACCGACTGATGAATTAAAACAGCGCGGTATTTTGCTTGATGGTAATACTAAAGACGGTCAGAAAAAGCTTTTATTGCAAATTTTCTCTGAAAACATGATTGGTCCAGTTTTCTTTGAATTTATTCAACGTAAAGATGATGATGGCTTTGGTGAAGGTAACTTCAAGGCGTTATTTGAGTCGATTGAACGTGACCAGATTCGCCGTGGTGTTTTAGAAACTAAATAAATAAGCTGAGCTTTATTCCTGATCTTAAAAAAACCAAGAGTTTGATCTCTTGGTTTTTTTTATGGCTACTGATTAGCGGCTTTTAATATATTGATTGATGAGGTTCACTTCATTTTTCAAGATTTCAATCGTTTTACTATGAGGATCGACTGGTAAAAACATTTCACTGTCTAGTGCGACAATACAAAACTCAATACTTTGATTTGAGTTAAATACAGGTAAACCCACCGCATTAATTCCTGTCAGTAAATCACCTTTCGCTGCCGACATTTGTTGCTGGCGAATGGTGTCTTTAAGCTCTGTAAATGCTTGCCAGTTTTGTGGTGCGATGTGCAGATCAAGCTCTTGATGTTTTTGCCATTCTATTTCCATTAAGGGACGAACAAAATGTTCTGGAAGATAAGAAGCAAATAGACGTCCCGCAGCAGAATTGACTAAAGGCATAATCGAGCCGACTTTAGTCACAATCGAAATAGGGTGGTTTGATTCAATCGATTGAACCACGACAGGGCCTTTTGGTGACCATTTACTAATTTGTATACCGCAACCAATTTTGTTTTGTAGGTCATAAATTAAATGCTGTACCAGCTGTAGTGTGTCGCTATGCTGGACACAGTTGAGACCTAAGCGCCATGCCTGATCACCTAAAGCATATTGCCCATCATCAAGCTGTTTTGCATATTCCATACGAATAAGGCTAACCAGATAGCGGTGAACCTTGGCAGGATGCATTTCGAGCTTGCTAGACAGATCTTTGAGAATAATAGGTTGATTGTGTTCCAAAAGGGCGTTTAGTACAGATAAACCGACTTCAAGTGATTGAACCCCCCCAGATACTTTTTCTTCAATCATTTAAATACCCTTAATAAATTTACTTCAGCTGTTAAACAGTGACGATCAAAACATAAATTGAAATTGGCGCGTTTTACATCATGCCTGAGCCTAGTGAAAAATAGAAATCACCTTTTTCTATTAGCGAAATTGACATGTTTAATAACCAACAATTTTCTAAAATCACTATGCTCTTATTTATAGCGCAATTTTCTAGAAATTTAGCGGTTTTAAATAATATAAATCGGCATTGATATAGAACTGCTCTTAAAACAATTCTAATCAATGCCGATTTTTTAGTGCGCTCTTTAAAAATTAGGTTCCTAACTCTTCTTCATGCAAGAAATGAGTATGGTGCGGAGCGCGTTTGGTTTTGCTCCATTCCTCTAGCATTTCAGTTTTCATTTCTTCAGTAATTTTTGCAATTTTTTCTTCAGCATGAGCATCGTTATAAGTCAGTTCTAAACGATGGCCATTTGGGTCAAAGAAGTAAATTGAGTGGAAAATACCATGGTTAGTTACGCCTAAAACTTTCACGCCATTTTCTTCTAAATGTTGCTTGGCAGCCATCAGCGCATTTAAGTCTTCAACTTCAAAAGCAATATGTTGTACCCATTGAGGCGTATTTTCGTCTCGGCCCATTTCTGGTTGAGTTGGCAATTCAAAAAATGCCAAAACGTTGCCTTGACCAGCATCTAAGAATAAATGCATATATGGGTCAAAGGCTTTAGTTGACGGCACATGGTCTTCAGCAAAAGCTAAAATAAAGTCCATGTTGAGCATTTTTTTATACCACTCAACAGTTTCTTTCGCATCCTTACAACGATATGCAACGTGATGTATTTTTTTAATGGCAAATGTCATATTAAAACTCCTTTTTACTATTCCCAATCTGGTTGTTGTTCTGGCGCCGCGTTATAAAAGGCTGGGATAGACAAACAATGGTGATAAATCGATTCAATTTTTGGAAACGCAGATAAATCAATCTTGAAGCGTTTCGCGTTGTAAACCTGTGGAATCAGACAGCAATCAGCAATTGTTGCTTGTTGTCCAAAGCAGAATTGTCCATTTGAATCTTGAAGTAGCTGTTCGAGATTTTGAAAGCCTTCAATAATCCAGTGCTGATACCAATAATTTTTCTGCTCATCTGAAACATTTAAGTCATTTTTTAAATATTTCAGTACGCGTAAGTTGTTTAACGGGTGAATATCGCAAGCGATTGCTTGGGAAAAAGCACGGATTTTGGCTCTCTCTTGCACATCACTTGGAAGTAATTTGGTTTCTAGATATTGCTCATCCAGATATTCCAAAATACTTAACGATTGAGACAAGGTTAAATCGCCGTCAATTAAAGTCGGAACTAGAGCACTACGGTTTAACTTTAAATAGTCTTCGCTTTGCTGTTCGTTTTTTACCAGATGAACTGGAACAGTCTCATAAGCTAATCCTTTAATGTTTAGACCAATCCGTACTCTGTAGGCTGCAGAGCTACGAAAGTAACTATACAGCTTCATAGTCAGGCTCCGAAGTTTCTGCAAAATCGAAATTTAATGCAGGAAGGACTGTATTTCGAACTTCACCGAAGCCAATGCGAATACTATTTTTCTCACAGTGACCTTTCATAATGAGTGTATCGCCGTCTTGCAAGAAACCACGAGTTTCACCATTGGCAAGTGTTAAAGGCTTGGTGGTGTTCCATGTAAGCTCAAGCAAGCTGCCATACGAATCTGGTGTAGAACCTGAAATAGTACCTGAACCCATTAAATCACCAACCTGAACGTTACAGCCGCCAATGGTGTGGTGAGTGAGCTGCTGAGCCATAGACCAGTACATATATTTGAAATTAGTTTGGCAAATCACGTCAGCTTGTGCCGATTTCGGGCTTTGAATTTCAACACTCAAATTAATGTCATAACTATTCGCGATATTTTCTTGTAAATACGTTAAAGGTTTAGGCTCTTGTTTTGGGCCTTCCACTTTAAATGGCTCAAGTGCTTCAAGTGTGACTACCCAAGGTGAGATGGCACTAGCAAATGATTTTGAATTGAAAGGGCCTAAAGGCACATATTCCCATTGCTGGATATCGCGTGCTGACCAGTCATTGAGTAATACCATTCCAAAAATATGATCCCAAGCATTTTCAATAGAGATCGGCTGGCCAAGCTCTGTTGGTTTACCAATAACAAATGCTGTTTCAAGTTCGAAATCGAGTTTACGCGTAGCTGAGAAAACTGGGCGCTCTTCATTTGGAAGTTTAATTTGACCAGATGGACGCACGACTTGAGTGCCACTGACGACAACAGAGCTAGCACGGCCGTTATAACCAACAGGCAATTCAGTCCAGTTTGGCAGTAAAGCATTTTTAGGGTCGCGGAACATACAGCCTACATTGGTGGCATGTTCTTTAGAAGAATAGAAATCGGTATAACCAGATACTTGAAGTGGTAAATGCAAAGTAACGCTGTCTTGCTTAACCAAAACTTCCTGACGCAATGCTTCATTTTCTTGAAGCGTTAAATTTTCAACCGAGAGAAGAGACTGTAGTGTCTTACGAACTTTTGACCAGTTGGCTTTTCCAGACTCGATAAATTTATTCAGAGTAGGCTGGTTAAAGTATGTGTCTTGTTCTGAAAGTTTTAAAAGACCATGCTTTTCAAGAGCAGCGAGATCAATCACCCAATCACCAATAGCTACACCAACTTGACGCTCACTTTCGTTAGCTCTGCTAAAAACACCGTAAGGCAAATTATGAATAGTGAAATCTGATTGAGGTGAAACTTCAATAAAAGAGTTTAGTTTTTGTTCCATTTTCGCTTCCTTGTCTTTATCTCGGGTCTTATACAAATAAAAGTTCGGTCTAGGACTGAGCTACTCAATAAGTTTTAACCTTTGCTTAGATCATCTTTTGTCTTATGAGTTTGATATAGACCGAGCACAACCAATTGCTTCATGTCTCTATAATACTGAATTCATAAAATTACGCAATACATAATTTAATTACACATTTCATAATAATTGTCATTTCTTGTATTTTCTGTTTTCATTCGCGGTCATGAGAAAAGTTACGCAATTATTTTTTCATGAATCTCTATGAAAGTTTGATCAATTTATGATATACGTAATTTATTGGAAAAAAATTACGTGACACGGATGAGAATAATCATATGTCAGCACAAGAGCAAGGAAACCTGAAACATGGTTTGAGTAATCGGCACATCCAGCTTATTGCATTGGGTGGGGCGATTGGCACAGGGCTTTTTCTTGGTATATCACAATCGATTAAATTAGCAGGTCCATCGGTCATCCTCGGTTATGCCATTGCAGGATTTATTGCTTTTTTAATGATGCGTCAGCTTGGTGAAATGGTGGTAGAAGAGCCAGTTAGTGGATCTTTTAGTCATTTTGCCTACAAATATTGGGGACCATTTGCAGGGTTCATGTCAGGATGGAACTATTGGGTACTCAATGTACTCGTCTGTATGGCAGAACTAAGCGCAATTGGTCTTTACATTCAATATTGGTGGCCGCAAATCCCGACGTGGGCATCTGCTTTAGCCTTCTTTGTCTTAATTAATGGCATTAATTTGCTACACGTTAAGTTTTTTGGCGAAATGGAATTTTGGTTTTCTATTGTCAAAATCTTAGCGATTCTTGCAATGATTGGCTTTGGTTCATATCTACTTGCAACAGGCACAGCAGGTCCACAGGCAAGCATTTCAAACCTCTGGGCACTTGGCGGTTTCTTCCCGTTTGGTGTTGAAGGCTTAGTCATGGCAATGGCAGTCATTATTTTTGCTTTCGGTGGTATTGAGCTTTTCGGTATTACTGCAGCTGAAGCACGTGACCCTGATAAAACTTTACCTAAAGCTGTGAATCAAATTATTTACCGTATTTTGATTTTCTATATTGCGACGCTTTTTGTTTTATTCTCGCTGTTCCCATGGAACCAAATGGCACAAGGCGGAAGCCCGTTTGTGATGGTATTTGCTTCT
>NZ_JEXG01000025.1:0-60424 GCF_000581275.1 Acinetobacter sp. 809848 | reverse complement strand
TTGGCATAGTTTTACCGTTATAAATTCTTGTTGTTTGTAAATGAGATAAAAAAAGCCTGTGCCCCTTTTGGGAGAAAAAAAGGCACAGCAAAGCCGTAAAGACTGTGCTTGGCACATCTCAAGTTTGTTGTAGCTAAGTTTTAATTAAAAATGACTTTAAGCCTGAAAACCTTAGGGCGTTCAAGCTGCTTTAATTTTTAAGCTGTGTCGTTATAGCTTTTGGCATTGAGAGCCAAGAAATAATGGATGTACAAAGCCAACTCCTTTTTATTGGGAGTTCTGCCGACATTAAAATTATGGTGGCAGAACGAGAAAGGGTTCGCGGACTGGTGAAAGATATAACCAGCACACCCGAAGGTGTCCCTCTCCCGTCCTACCGCTACGGGAGGAGACTGGGAGTTCACGCATAAGACTATCCCTCAGACGGAATAACTCTGATGCGATCTTTCATCACGGTCCGCGACGACCGTCTGGCAATGTGGCCAGCAGGCAAAGAATAGTGCCCAACCCTATTGCAGTCAAGCACACAAAATGCCATTTGTTTTAAATTAAATCATTAGAAAAGTAAGGCTAAATAATGGGTGGGTTATTGTTAAGTGGGGGTTGTAGCGGGGGATTTTCTAGGCTTAATGCGGTGCTAATTTTGCAATGTAAGTGGGGAATTAGAGATTAATTGTCATTTTATTCGTTTCGTATTTCGATTCTTTTGCATTTTTTATTAAGTGGGATTTTTACTAACTTTTCTTTAAACCAATTTAAAAGAAAGTTGAATTGACTTTTAAAGGAGCATCATAGCAATGGTTTAGCTGATAACTTAGATCTAACAATTATTTAGGGAAAATATAATTATATTAACCTTATGCTTTGTCAGCATAAGGTTATCACTACTGTACCATTCTGATATTTTTAATATATTAAAACATTGATTGAACTAAATACTACATAACATCAAAAGCAATTAATTCGCTCTTGTAAATCTTTACTAATTCCCTCTAATCCCGGGTAGATAAAACTATGTGTCACCCCAAAAAGAGCAAGTTCACGCTTTATTTCCATTCTAACTGAAAATGGGATGTGGTACTTTGTTATACGCCCCCATCTTAGCGGAATGTGTGGATCTTGCTGAATTGAAAAGAGTCCAGCTTGTGAAGTAATTCGAGGGCTGACATGATTTGAAAAGAACAAACCATCACTAGCAAATGGATCACAAGTGTTAATGTCTAGAGGTGGATGCTTTACGCGCATAACATAAAATGCAGCATCCCCAAGAAAATCGGGTGTATCGATCTGCTCTTTCAATAACCAAGTATCATTTACAAATTCAAATACTGCAAAATATAGAGCAACAAGTGGATTTGTTGTCCAGTCTAAAAGACGAGTTGGTAATCCATAATGCTGCGCGAGAGCTAGCCAATCCCAATCATTTACTGGCGGTGATTCAAGATATGGACCAGCAGCATTCTTGAAGCGTTTAAAAGCTTCACGTTCATTGATAATACTGACTGGATATCTGAGATCAAAATATATTTTTCCGTTTTCGTACTGCTGAGGTTTACTTGTTATTCGACCAATTTTAGGAATTAATGAATAATCGCTACGCCGCTCACCACGGAAGTAATGCCCATCATCGAGAGATACATTCCTTAAAATATTATGAATATCCTCAAAAGAACTAATTTTTTCTTCATCTATCATTAAAATCACATCTCCCCAAAGTAACTTCTCTTATCATTAAATTTTATGATAAATTAATCTCATCCTATTTTTCTAATAAAAGATATATCATTTTTAAAATATATTCTATTAATTATTTTATTAAGCTTAGAGAGTTAGAAAAACTTTGTGCATAATTATTCCATATCAGTAAATTATAAATACTAGGCTAAAAATATGGCTAGTTTTATTTAAACTAAAACTAGCCATATTAATTTAAAAAAATTAATTCTATTTTCTTCCCGCATCTAATGCAGCTTATTCTATCCAATTAGGGAGATCCATTACCTATTCCCAAACAATTTAGGCAATATTTTGATTAGCTTTACTCTCTTTCAGGGCTTTTATTAATTTAGTTAAGTTCTACTCTGGATCTAACGACCTCACAACCACACATCACGGCGCAAGCCTGAAACACGTAGATGTAAACAAAGCGACTCTATTATTCAAACCGTCTATTATCACAACTTCATAATGCTAAATTCTTACAAAAGCTTGGGTAAATGCTTACTGGGAAAAAATGGATTATCAGCACACAGATGCAGATTTGTGTGAACACCTATATAAGCGAGTTCAAGCTTTGCATAAGAAATTAAAGATATTGGCTGAAACTAATGTTCAAAAGAATTTGGCTGTGCTTAGCCACAGAATTAGAAATTTAATAAAAATTTAAAATGTTTTACAGGTTATCGGTTTCACTTATTTTTAGGATACTTTTTTCTAAAAACGATAATTTGAATATTGATTAAGACAATAGATTTTCTACTGGGTTTAACGAAAATATATCGTTTGCTCAACACCCTCTTAAATTTTAACATCATCTCAAAATTTGTTAAATATTTCATATTTTTAATTAAATTAAGAGGTGAAAATTATGTCTGAGAAAGTTGCTATTATTACAGCTGCTGGGAGTGGTATGGGCGCAGCTATTGCAAAAAAATTAGCAGCAGATGGATTTAATGTTGCGATTCTTTCTTCATCAGGAAAAGGTGAAGCTCTCGCAAACCAACTGAATGGTCTAGGTATTACTGGATCAAATCAATCAATAGACGATGTTCAACGCCTTATTGATGAAACTCTTTCTCGTTGGGGACGAATAGATGTTTTGGTTAACAGTGCAGGACATGGTCCCCGCAAGGAAATTTTAGAATTAACAGACCAAGATTGGCATGATGGTATAGACACTTACTTTCTTAATGCTGTACGACCTATACGTTTAGTTATTCCTGTAATGCAAAAACAAAAGCAAGGTGTAATTATCAATATTTCTAGTGCATGGACATTTGAACCTAGCTCACTATTTCCAACTTCTGCAGTTGCTCGTTCTGGATTGGCAGCATTTACCAAAATTTGTGCAGATACATATGCGATTGATAATATCCGTATTAATAATGTCTTACCTGGATGGATTGATACTCAGCCAGAAACAGATGAACGCATTAACAATGTTCCAATGAAGCGTTATGGTTCAAAAGAAGAGATAGCAGATACAGTTGCTTTCCTTGCATCTTATAGTGCTGCTTATATTACAGGGCAGAATATTCGAGTAGATGGTGGCTTAACTCGCTCGGTATAATGAATCTTAATAAAAATTTGCAGGGATAAATTGCTAAACCATTATCCCTTCAAGATTGGAGTTAAACTCATCACAGCAATAAAACTCTCTTTTTATGGTTGCTCTGTACCTAAATATTCAATACACCATTTCCAAATTTGATTTACTTTGTCATTCGGATGTAGAACTTTTTTTCTGACAAGAAAATAACTTGGCTCAACAATTTTAGTTTCGGAAATAACTTGTACTAGTTTTCCTGACTTAATATCTGCTTCAACAAACGCACGACATGCTAAAGCTATTCCTTGCCCTGACACAGCAGCGTCCAACGCCAGAGTGGTTTGATTAAATATAGGCCCTGACAACTTGGTGAATGTATTTAGAAATTTTGGCCATTGATCGTGTGCGTCGTGCAGAAGTGGCATTGATAATAACTGTTCACGTTTTAATGGCAACGTTAAATCTTTGACAAAATAAGGACTTGCGACAGCTACGAGTTCCTGATGAAACAATAATTGTGTTTCTAAATTCTCTGGAAATGATTTTGTGGTTAGCCTGATAGCAATATCAACCTGATCCCGATCAAAGTCAGATACTGCTTCAGTAGCTAATGTATGTAAGTTAATGTCAGGTAATAAAGTATGTAAATCGCCTAACCGAGGAATTAAGAGTTTGGCAGCAACAGTTGGTGTGACACTTATAGTAACGCTATCAGGCTGATCTAAAAGTAATTCTGTCGAATCAGTAAGAATATCGAAAGCACGAGTGATATTGACCAGATACTTTGCTCCTTCAGGAGTCAAAGAGAGTCCTCGTGGAAGCCGTTGAAATAAAGTAACGTTTAAATGATCTTCTAATGCACGAACTTGTTGGGCAATAGCACCTTGTGTAACACCTAATTCATCAGCAGCAGCGCGAAAACTTAACTTCCTGCCCGCTGTTTCAAAAGCACGCAAAGCATTTAAAGACGGAAGTTTTCGACGAGATAACATGAAAAATAAAGAAGTAGTTTTTCTACACTCTAGTTTGTTTGCTAACTGTATGCAAGCCATTCACGGCGCGAGTCTGTAACACGTAGATGTAAACAAAGCGACTCTATTATTTAAACCGTCTGTTATCAACACTTCATAATGGGCAAATTTTTTACTACTTCCGACCTTGGTTGCCGTTGCAAATAACACCTTATCTTTAGCACCACTCATATAGCGAATATCCGCCTGTAGGCCCGTATATGGCGCATCCCCTGCATTACAAGCCATTGCAAAAGCGATATCGGCTAAAGAAAATATGACACCACCATGCACGCCGCCCAAGGCATTCATGTGTTCGTCTTTTACATTAAGTTGACAACGCGCTTCATCAAAACTGCGATGCAGCACTTGAACACCCAATAGCTCTGCGAATTGATCAACCGCAGTATTTTCCATTTTTTGCACAAACGTCTCCCTACTCGTGCGAGTATTCCTTAAATATTATGAATCTATCTGTATTGAAATCGATTTGTTAAGAGCCGTTAAACGCTATCTTGTTTAATCTGATAGTTTGAAGAACTAAAGTCCTTATAGGTCAGGCGGTCATCTGACTCTGAGCTTAATGGCTGAACTTCTTGCATTGAATTTAAGCAGCGCTGTGCAAGCTCAATGTATTCTTGCGTACCACGGGTTTTCCACTTTTTTTCTTGTTCTGATAAATCACGTGCAACCTTGGCAGGACTGCCCATTGCCAATACATTTGCCGGAATAATATCTTTGGTTTTGACCAGACTATTTGCACCAATAATGGTGTTTTCACCAATTTCGGTATAGTCCAAAATTACGCTGTTCATGCCAACCAAAACATTTTTTCCAATGCGGCAGCCATGTAAAGTTGTGCCATGCCCAATGTGGCCCATTTCCTCAACTAAAGTCACGCTTTGCGGAAAACCATGTATGGTGCAGTTATCTTGTATATTGGCATTTTGCTTAATGTGAATACGACCAAAATCGGCACGCAATGAAGCAAATGGCCCTACATATACGCCCGCTTCAATAATCACATCACCAATTAAAACAGCAGTCGGGTGTACAAAAGCCTCTGGGCTAACGACTGGAATAACACCGTCAATACTATAACAAGGCATGACTTAACCTCTCATTTGTCGCCACCAAACCTCCGAAACGGCGCCAATAATGTGCTGTGGCATTTGGCATTGGTCCTTCTGCTGTTGCGGCAACAGACAAGAAGTATTCATCCGCAGGTTCAAATACTTTTTTATAAATATTCATTGATAACGTTCGTGCACTAATCGCAGGCCAGTCAGTTGGCAACAACTCAAGCGGTAATGCAGGGTCTTTCAATAAAATCCGTCGATAATAATGAATCAGCAAAGTTCGAATTTGAAAGGCCTGAACCGGTTCGAGTTGTTCGTTTTCCTGCATCAGCAACACGCCAATTTCTCTAAAAATATCGAGAAACTGTAGATATCTTTGGCGTAATTCATCAATTGGCCAGTTGGTTCTGAGCATACGTCCAATGGTATCGACCGAATTATTAAAGAGCTGCAAGGTTTCGGCTTTAAACACCACCACTTGCTCACTCATATTTAAGTCAACCAACAAGCGTTGCAGTTCAATACGATTACAACCCGGATAAGCCATTAAGTTTGTCGAAATATTGGCAAATCCTAACCATTCGAGTTCTTTTTTTAACAACGCTTTATTTTCAGTGTCGAGGCTAGACATCAGAATAAGATCCCAATAATGGTCCCACTCTTTCATCTGGTCGTTATAAATACGTTGCTCGGCCTGCAAATAAGTCGAACGGCTCGAATCGGTAATTCGATAAAAACTGGTTCTGCCGATTTTGTCTGAACATAACCAATCATTTTTAACTAAACGAAAAACAGAGGTTCTTACAGCGCGGTCATTAAAACCAAATAGCTCTAATAACTGAATCAGGCTTGCAAGACTAATATTTCCACCCCGATGAAGTACTGAATCTCCAAAAATTGTCGAAATAAGCGAAGTTCCACTTAAGGTTTCATTCTTTACAACAGAATCAATTATTTGCTGTATTTTTGCACTCATACTCATGTCTTGGCGTTTAGTTTCAGGGTATAGATTCTATACCCTGAATGATCTTGATGTTAAGCAATCTGACGCATATCGATTACCCGCTTTGCCTTACCTTCCGAACGAGGTAAGGTCGCTTCTGTCACAACTTCTACAGTAACGCTAATCCCAATCATGGTTTTAATGCGTTTCATCAACTCCTGAGCAAGTTGATTGGCCTGTATAGTACAGTTATGACACATCTCTGTACGAATATGCAAAGTATCCATATGGCCTTTTTTAGTCACCAAAATTTCATAATTTGGAACTAAATGTGGAACTTGCAAAATTTGCTCTTCAATCTGAGTCGGGAAAACGTTCACGCCGCGAATAATCAGCATGTCGTCACTACGACCCACAATTTTATCCATTTTGCGCATTGCCAGATTTTCACCCGGTAGTAAGCGGGTCAAATCACGAGTACGGTAACGAATAATCGGTAAACCTTCTTTGGTAATAGTCGTAAAGACTAACTCGCCAAGTTCGCCATCTTTGCAGACTTCACCTGTTTCAGGGTTAATAATTTCTGGGTAGAAATGATCTTCCCAAATGGTTAATCCTTCGCCCTCACCTAAACACTGCATGGCAACGCCCGGCCCCATCCCCTCAGACAAGCCATAAATATCGAGTGCTTTAATATTGAGGCGTTCTTCAATTTCACGGCGCAGTTCGTTGGTCCACGGCTCGGCACCAAAAATACCGACTTTTAAAGACGTATTACGTGCAGTACCAAATTGTTGCTCGAGCTTTTCAATAATGCTCACGCAATACGATGGCGTAACCATAATTGCAGTCGGTTTAAAGTCTTGAATAAGCTGAACTTGCTTTTCAGTTTGCCCGCCAGACATTGGAATAACCGTTGCACCTAAGCGCTCGGCACCATAATGTGCACCTAGACCACCTGTAAATAGTCCATAGCCATAAGCCACCTGAACCATATCTTTCGCGGTTAAACCCGCCATGCGTAAGCAACGCGCAACAATGTCCGACCAAGTATTAATATCTTTTTGGGTATAACCCACCACAGTCGGTTTACCCGTTGTACCCGATGATGCATGTAAACGCACAATTTGCTCTTGCGGTACGGCAAACATTCCAAAAGGATAGTTGTCTCTTAAATCCTGTTTGGTGGTAAATGGAAACTTTGCCAGATCGTCTAAAGTGACGAAGTCATCAGGATGTACACCTGCTTCATCGAACTTTTTCTTATAGACCGGACTATTTTCATATACAAAAGTCAGGGTTTGCTTTAACCGTTTAGTTTGCAGTTCTCTAAGCTCTGCAAGTGTTAATTGCTCAACATTATCCATTGTAAGGCTGTCCATCGCCTCTCTCCTCATTATGTAATTTTAAAAACCGTCTGAATTAATTTAAGTTTTCCAAAATCAGTGCAACGCCTTGTCCAACACCTACACACATCGTGCAAAGTGCATAACGTCCACCTCGTTTTTTTAGCTCACGTGTTGCCGTAATGACTAAGCGAGTACCACTCATACCGAGCGGATGGCCTAACGCAATCGCACCGCCATTTGGGTTCACGCGTTCATCGTCATCTTTTAGCCCAAGTTCACGCATACAAGCCAAAGATTGGGCTGCGAATGCTTCATTCAGCTCAATCACATCCATCTGATCTAGCGTTAAACCTGTTTGCTTTAAAATTTTCTGTACAGCCGGAACAGGACCTATACCCATATATTTGGGTTCAACCCCTGCACTTGCAATACCAATCACGCGTGCTAAAGGTTTTAAACCATGTGTATCTGCAAATTCACGGTTGGTAATTAACACACACGCAGCACCGTCATTTACACCAGAAGCATTTCCGGCAGTCACCGAGCCACCTTCTTTTTTAAATGGCGCTTTTAGTTTTGCGAGTGCTTCAAGTGTCGTTTCACGCGGATGTTCATCACGGCTAACAACAGTCACGTTTTTCTTACGGTCTGTAATCTCGACAGGCAAAATCTCATCGTTAAAGAAACCATTTTGTTGGGCAGCAGCGGTTTTTTGCTGGCTACGCAATGCAAAAGTATCTTGGTCTTCACGACTAATCTGATACTTTTCAGCTACATTTTCGGCAGTTTCTGGCATGCTGTCGGTGCCGTATTGCGCTTTTAGTTGTTTATTTACAAAGCGCCAGCCAATGGTGGTGTCATAAATTTCAGGTGTACGGCTAAACGCTTCTGTTGGTTTAGCTTGTACAAATGGCGCACGGCTCATTGACTCCACACCACCTGCCAACACAAACTGCGCTTCACCTGCTTTGATTGAGCGTGCCGCAAGGCCTACTGCATCTAAACCCGAAGCACACAAACGATTGACGGTCATGGCCGGAACTGTATCTGGTAAGCCTGCTAAGAGTGTCGCCATACGTGCAACGTTACGGTTGTCTTCACCTGCTTGGTTAGCACACCCTAAAAACACTTCGTCTACCGTATTCCACGGCAAGTTCGGGTGTTTATCTTTTAAATATTTGATGGGCAATGCAGCTAAATCATCTGCACGTACTGCACTTAAGGCACCTGCATATCGTCCAATTGGGGTACGAATAAAATCGCAAATTAAAACGTCTTCCATGTTGACTCCTGATTATGCAAATTCGGTCATATCACGTGAATATTGAGTAGCAATGTTTTGAGTTTTCGCTACATATTGCTTGAGGTAGATACTCGCGCGATATTTTTCCTCTCCATACAGTGCATATAAGTTATTTAAGGTTTGGAGCACATACGCACCCCCCATTTGTGTCAACCACTGGTAAGGGCCTTTAGGATAATTCACTCCATATTTCATGGCATTATCAATATCTTCCAGACTCGCAACACCATGTAAACTTGCTTCACAGGCTTCATTAATGAGTAAAGCGATGGTGCGTAAGGTTAACAGTGCCGGATGGTCTTTAATCCACATCACGCTGATACCAAACTGTGCAAAATAAGCTTCAACTTTAGCCAGATCACTTGCTTCACAAAGTTCGTTATGACTGAGTACTAAAGCCTCTGCGTGCTCAAAATCATGATGCCAATCCATTAAAACCACTTTACGGCTCAGGTAATGAATATTGGCTGACTCACCTTGGCTTAAACGTAAGTCGATATCATCAATTTGAAGGATATTGTCGTCGCTCGCCGATCCGCCTTTTAAACCTAAACGCGTTAAAAAAGCAGGTAGCTGAGACCAAGTCCCTTTTAGCTGAATATGGGCATCGACAGGCTTGGCAACCACAGCTTGAGGCTGAAATGTCTCGTACTGATTTTTTTCGTTATAACTATAGAAACCCTGTTTTGACTTACGCCCCCAAGCACCTGCATCGACCAATTCTTTTTGAATGAGGCTTGGACGGTAGCGTGGTTCGTAAAAAAACTCTTGGTAAACGCTTTGGGTTACCGAAAAGTTAACATCTTGCCCAATGAGGTCGGTGAGTTCACAAGGCCCCATCGCAAAACCGCCACATTGCTTTAAGGCATAATCTAGCTGGTCATAGCTGGTGACTTGTTCTTGCAGTGCTCTAAAGCCTTCTGCATAAAACGGCCGTGCAATTCTGTTAACAATAAAACCGGGAGTCGACTTGGTGAGTACTGGAATTTTTTTCCAATTCAACATCAAATTTTTTAGAGCCAAACATAAGCTGTTTGGTGTTTTTAAGCCTTGTACAATTTCAACCAGTTTCATGACTGGCGCAGGGTTAAAAAAGTGTAAACCTACCACGCGCTCAGGGTGAGCAATACCCGCCGAAATTGCAGTCACTGAAATTGAAGATGTGTTACTTGCAAAAATGGTTTGCGCACTACAAATTTCAGCAAGTTGCTTAAATAAAGACTGTTTAACTTCTTTTTTCTCAACGACTGCTTCAATGACTAAGTCAGCATCACGCAGCGCTTCAATTTGATTCACCACAGTTAAACGCGCTAAAGCTTCATCAGCTTGCTGTTGTGTGAGCTTGCTCTTTTCAACCAACTTTTTAAATGTCTGCCCTAAGCCCTGAACGGCTTGTTGCGCTTTTTGAGCGTCCAGATCATATAAAACGGTCGAGTGCCCATTAACGATCGCTAACTGGGCAATACCGATGCCCATGGTGCCAGAACCAATAACGGCAATTCGGGCACGAGATAAGTCTAAATCTGTCATGCTTAACGCCCTTTAAAATTTGGTTCACGTTTATTCATAAAGGCTTGTACCCCTTCACGATAATCTTCGGAACGACCCGCAATACGTTGTAAATCTCGCTCTAACAGCATTTGCTCATCAAAGGTGTTGTTGCTTGATTGATGAATGGCTTTTTTAATGAGAGACAGACCAAATGTAGGCTGTTTCGCTAAACGTTCAGCGAGTTCAGTCACTTTTGTTTTAAGCTCGGCGTCTTCTACAACATCCCAAATCATGCCCCATTCTTTTGCGGTTTCTGCTGGGAGCTTGTCACCTAACAAAGCCAATCCCATAGCACGCGCATGGCCTACAGCACGTGGTAAAAACCATGTACCCGCAGAGTCTGGAACCAAACCTAAGCGGCAAAAGGCTTGTACAAAGTTTGCCGATTTAGCTGCAATCACCAAGTCACACGCCAGTGCAATATTTGCCCCTGCACCTGCTGCCACACCATTTACCGCGCAAATCACAGGCTTTGGCATATTTACAATCGTTTTAATGAGCGGGTTATAGTAAGTTTCAATGGAATATCCTAAATCTGGAGCTTCAGCATTTGGGTCTACTACACGATCACCTAAATCTTGTCCTGCACAGAAGCCGCGGCCTTCACCACTAATTACGACGCAGCGAACATCCGGATTTTTGGTCCACAGGTTTAAAACCTCAGCCACTTCACGGTGCATATCAACGTTAAAGCTATTCAGTGCTTTTGGGCGGTTAAATGTCAGGTAGCCAACACCATTTTTTTCTTCAGCAATAATATTTTGATAGTCCATCACTCACCTCTAAACACTGGCTTTCTTTTCTCAAAGAAAGCATTAATCCCTTCGTTTCGATCTTTTGTAGCCGCCAGCCAGACAAAGTTTTGACGTTCAAACTTGAGTCCCTGACTTAACGTTGTTTCATGAATACTTTTAATTGATTGTTTAATCACGCGAATCGCTAGAGGTGCTTGTTTGGCAATTTTGGCTGCCAGTTGAACCGCATATTCGACGGTTAATTCAGCCGGCACCACTTGGCTGCAAATGCCGTGTTGCTCTGCCTGTTTTGCCGAAATCATCTCACCTGTCATGGCCCAGCGCATGGTGAGTTGTTGCCCAACCAAGCGTGCTAAACGCTGTGTTCCGCCTGCACCCGGCAACATGCCAAGGCCAATTTCAGGTAATGCAAAACGGGCATTTTCACCGCAAATCACCATATCTGAATGCAAAACCAACTCGAACCCAGCGCCTAAGGCATAACCATTGACTGCACTAATCAGTGGCTTACTAAACGCATCAATTTTTTGCCAAAGCTTCGGACGAATATCGAGTTGTAAAGTCACGGCGTCCATTGCAGCCAGCTCGCTAAGATCTGCTCCAGCAGCAAAACATTGTGAGTTACCTGTTAAAACCACTGCTTTGACTTGAGCATTATGTTCAGCTTCTTCGAGCAACTCGCACAAACACTGCAATGTTGCATTGTTTAAGGCATTTCTTTTTTCTGGACGGTTTAAGGTTAATAACAAAACACCGTCAGCAGCTGTACTGGCTTTGATCAACTCTTGCATGACAGCCTCTATTCATCAAAACTCAAGCGAACATTTGGGCCTTTCGGCAAGGTTTGACAGCTCAGCACATAGCCCTTTTCAACTTCATCTTCTTCAAGACTATAGTTAAGGAACATATCGACTTCGCCAGAAAGCACCTTACAACGACAGGTCGCACACACCCCACCTTTACATGCATACGGTAAGTCGGCACCAGCACGTAAAGCCGCATCAAGAATACTTTCATCATCTTGAGCCACAGAAACAATCAACTCACGACCATCTAAAATGATGTTTACTTTTTCTTCTTTACGATTTGCGTCCGCTTCGACACTACGTTTACGCGCTTGTCCTGTATGGAAACGTTCAGTGTGAATGCGCTCTTTGGCAATACCAAAGTTCGGCAAAGTGCTTTCTACAGCATTCATCATTTCGTCTGGGCCGCAGGCAAAAACATGGTCAAAGTTTGTTTCAAGCACTTCAAAATCAAAAAGCTGTTTTAACTTTTCTGCATCAATACGACCGTTCATGAGTTCGCTATCATTGAACTCACGAGAAAAGATATTGATGAGTTGAAATCGTTCTTTAAACTGATCTTTCAAATCCATAATTTGCTCGGCAAACATGGTTTGTTTCCAAGAGCGATTGCCATAGAGCAAGGTAAATTTAGCTTCAGGTTGTTCAAACAAGACTTGCTTAACAATCGATAAAATTGGGGTAATGCCACTCCCTGCAGCAACACCCAAGTAGTTTTGTCCGCCGATCTTGGCTGCTTTTTGAAAAAACACACCTTGTGGTGGCATGACTTCAAGTACATCGCCCACTTTCAAATGGTCATTTGCCCAGTTTGAAAATTGCCCTTGATCAATTTTTTTAACCGCAATGCTGATGTCTTCTTTGCCCGCATAACTACAAATTGAATAACAACGGCGGATTTCACCAGCTTCGGTTAAATGGCGAATGGTTAAGTGTTGACCTGGTTGAAATTGAAATTGTTCTTGTTGTTCAGGTACAACGTCAAATGCAATACAAATTGCCTGATCGGTTTGAGGCGTAATACTTTTTACTTTTAATGGTACAAATTGGCTCATGGCTGATTTCCTTATCTAAAGACTTAAATACATTTGAAGTAATCAAAAGGCTCAAGACAGTCCTGACATTTATAAAGTGCTTTACAGGCGGTAGAACTAAACTCTGTTAACAGTCGGGTATGTCGGCTTTTACAACGTGGGCACTCGACACCATCATTTAAATGAACGTGAGTTCCGCACTGATGCGCCAACCCTTCAGGTGGTGCAATGCCATAAACTTGTAGTTTCTTTTTCCCTGCTTCAGACATCCAGTCCGTGGTCCATGCTTCTGACAAATCGACCATGACTTTGACCGGTGTCAAAGCTTCTGCGGTAAATGCCTCAACAATTTGTGCTTTGAGCATATCTGTTGCTGGGCATCCGCTATATGTCGGAGTTAGACGAACAATAATTTCTTGTTGATCGTTAATCTCTACACCGCGGATCATGCCTAAATCGACAACCGATAAAACCGGAATTTCAGGGTCACTTACCGTTTGTAGAACATCCCAACATTGGTCGATGCAATGACGAATCATTTGCATGGCTCACCTCCTTGTCTTACCAGGTCATTCCCGGATAAGTTCTTTGAATACATTGCATTTCAGCCAACAAATAACCTAAATGCTCGGTATGTAATCCTTGTTTCGCACCACGGCGATAAGCACCGTTTACAGCAACATTTAATTCAAAACGCTTAAGCTCATCTGCAATGGTTTGGTTCCATTGTTCTTTTTCATTTGAAAAATCTGGAATCACGCCTTCTGCAACTAATGCTTTTTCGTCTGCACTCAATTCAAATAATTCAGCGGTAAAGCGCCATAAATTATTTAATCCATCTTGTACACGTTGATGTGCTTCATCTGTGCTTAAACTTAAACGTTCCATCCAGCTTGTCGAAAAGCGGATGTGATACTTCACTTCTTTTAAAGATTTCACAGCAAGGGCGCTTAATTCGGGAAGTGAGCTTTGCGCTAAAGCCGTAAATAAATGAAGATGGTAATGGTCCATCAACCACTGGCGTACAATCGTTTGTGCAAAGTCACCATTGGGTTGTTCACACAACAATAGGTTTAAAAACTCACGTTCTGTACGGAAATACGCAAGTTGGTCTTCATCACGCTTAGCTTCATCATATTGACCAGCCAAAGTCAGAAAGTTTCTTGCTTGACCTAACAAGTCCAAGCCGATATTTGCTAAGGCAATATCAATTTCTAGCTCAGGTGCATGCCCGCACCATTCAGCCAAACGCTGAGATAAAACCAGTTGGCTGTCGCCAATATGTAATAAGAATTTAGATAAAACTGAATGATTCATTTGCCATTCCCCTTACATGTGCTCAATGCCATCTGGGATATGGTAAAAAGTCGGATGACGATAAATCTTGTCTAGAGAAGGATCGAAAAATTCAGCTTTTTCATCTGGTTGTGATGACTTAATCAGTTCTGAACGAACCACCCAAATGCTAATTCCTTCATTACGGCGCGTATAAACATCACGAGCATGTTGCAATGCGATTTCATCATCAGGTGCTCTTAAGCTGCCTACATGACGGTGGCTTAAGCCTTGTTTACTACGTACAAATACTTCGTAGAGCGACCAGTTGTTTTTATCTTCCATTTTGATTTCCTCAAATTTTTCCATAAATCTTGTTAAGCCACTTTGTTCGCTTCAAGCTGCTGTTTTTTCGCGTAGACCACTGCTGCATCACGAACCCATTTGCCGTTTTCCCATGCTTTACGGCGTGCTTCGATACGCTCGTGATTACATGGTCCACGTCCGGCAATCACTTCATTAAATTCGTGCCAGTCAATCTCGCCAAACTCATAGTGGCCTGTTTCTTCATTAAACTTTAAATCTGGGTCTGGTACTTCCAAGCCAAGTTGCAACACTTGTGGTACGGTGTTATCAACAAACTTTTGACGTAATTCATCGTTACTAAAGCGTTTGATTTTCCACGCCATGCTTTGTGCGCTGTTTGGAGAATGCTCATCACTTGGACCAAACATCATCAGTGCTGGCCACCAATAGCGATTTACCGCATCTTGTGCCATCTGTTTTTGTTCTGGCGTACCGTTTGCCAAAGCCATCATGGCTTCAAAACCTTGGCGTTGGTGGAAACTTTCTTCTTTACAAATGCGTACCATCGCACGTGCATATGGCCCATATGAAGTACGGCAAAGCGCAACTTGGTTCACAATGGCTGCCCCATCGACAAGCCAGCCAATTGCAGCGACATCTGCCCAAGTCAAAGTTGGATAGTTAAAGATTGATGAGTATTTCATTTTCCCATCAATTAATTTTTCCATCATGTCATCACGGTCAGCACCTAAAGTTTCTGCCGCGCTATATAAATACAAACCATGACCCGCTTCATCTTGTACTTTCGCAAGCAAAACCGCTTTACGTTTTAAAGTCGGCGCACGAGTAATCCAGTTTCCTTCAGGCAACATACCTACAATTTCAGAATGGCCATGTTGTCCAATTTGACGAATTAATGTTTTGCGGTAGGCATCGGGCATTTGATCCTTAGCCTCGATCGTAATTTCATTGGCAATATTTTGTTCAAATTTCTGGTAATTGTTTTCCATTCTTTCATTCCCTGTAGGTATCACCCTTGAATCTATTTTTCGATACACTAAAAACAAAGTCAATCACTTTTTTAGTATCAAATTAAATCCAGCTAACAAATAAGAATTAAATATTTGAAATTAATAAATATTAATTAAAAACAAAAAATCTTTTTACGTTTACAAATCAAAATAAAGTTGACTTTTAGACAAATTAATCTGAAATTATGAATCATATTTTCACGATTTTTATAATTGATGTATCACATAAAAAAGGAGTTTGGTCATGCTTGAACAAGCACACCTAGAAGGAACCTCAACTGACACAGATTTTCAGCAGTCTGAGCATCAACTGCCTCATCTTGCTTCTTATGTCTATGGAACATGGCATTCGACGGGTGAAGAACTACGCCCTGTTTACAATGCCATTACAGGTGAAGCGATTTATGCCGTAAGTAGTCATGGCATAGATATGAAACGTGTTGTTCAATATGCGAAACAAAATGGTTCAGAACTGGCTAACTGGACGTTTCACCAACGTGCCAATGCGTTAAAACAAATTGCCCAACATTTACTTGAGCGTAAGGAAGACTTCTACAAACTTGCTTATGCAACAGGTGCGACTCGTAAAGATGCATGGATTGATATTGAAGGTGGCATCCAGACATTATTTGCTTATTCGAGTCTGGTTCGTCGTGAACTCAATGACGAAAAAATTATTACCGAAGACAACTGGATTCAATTATCTAAAAATGGAACTTTCGGCGCTAAACACATTTTAAGCCCAAAAGCAGGTGTTGCCGTTCACATCAACGCATTTAACTTCCCAATTTGGGGAATGCTTGAAAAAATTGCACCGACGCTACTTGCAGGTGTGCCATGTATTGTAAAACCTGCAACCGATGGCTCTCAATTAACTCAAGCTGTTGTAAAAGCCATTGAAGAAGCACATGTATTACCAAAAGGCTCGCTACAACTCATTTGTGGTCAGACTTATGACTTGTTCGACCACTTAGGCCCACAAGACTGCGTGACTTTTACAGGTTCTGCCTACACAGGCCAAAAACTACGTAACCACCCTCACCTCAATAAATATTCGATTCCATTTAGCATGGAAGCCGACTCGGTAAACAGCGCAATTTTAAGCCCTGATGCAAATGAAGAAACTGTCGATTTATTTGTGCGTGAAGTCTTCCGTGAAATGACTACAAAAGCAGGTCAAAAATGTACTGCGATTCGTCGCGCTTTCGTTCCTGAAAATTTGTTAGCGACTGTGCAAGAGAAGCTAACTGCCAAACTTGCTAAAGTTGTGGTGGGTGACCCTCAAAAAGAAGAAACCACCATGGGCGCTTTAGCCAGTATTAAACAAAAACATGACGTTGCAGAAAAGGTTGCCGAACTCAGCAAAGACGCAAAAATTGTTTTTGGTGGCAATGATAGCTTTACATTTAATGCAGACCATCCTGAAAAAGGTGCTTTTTTCGCTCCAACTTTATTGGTGTGCGAACAACCTTTACAAGCGACGAATGTTCATACCACAGAAGCTTTCGGTCCGGTATGTACACTCATGCCATATCAAAATATTGAAGAACTAGCTGATCTTGTTTCACGTGGTGAAGGTAGCCTAGTGGCTTCTGTCGTTAAAAATAATGATGAGAATATTGAACAAATTATTCAAAAAATTGCGCCTTGGCATGGCCGTGTGCATGTACTTGATGCAGAGTCAGCAAAAGAAAGTACAGGACATGGTTCACCACTTCCACATTTAGTACACGGCGGCCCTGGTCGTGCAGGTGGCGGTGAAGAGTTAGGTGGTATTCGTGCAGTTAAACATTATATGCAACGCACTGCAATTCAAGGTTCTCCAAACAGTTTAACGCAAATTACCCACTCATGGACTGCTGGCTCGAAAGTTAACGAAGACCGCGTACATCCATTTAAAAAGTCTTTTGATGAGTTAGTGATTGGTGAACGACTATTAACAGCACGCCGTACAGTCACTGAAGCTGATATTGTCAATTTCGCGTGTTTAAGCGGTGACTACTTCTATGCACATACTGACAAAATCGCAGCGGCCGAGTCTTTCTTTGGTGAACGTGTGGCACACGGCTACTTCATTGTGTCTGCCGCAGCAGGTCTATTTGTAGATGCAGCACAAGGCCCTGTGATTGCCAATTACGGTATGGACAACTTACGCTTTGTTGAACCGGTTAAAATTGGTGACTCGATTCAGGTTGAACTCACCTGTAAACAGAAAACACCTAAACCACAAAAAGACCCGTCTCAACCTGCGCATGGCGTTGTAGTGTGGGATATCAAAGTCAAAAACCAACGTAGTGAACTGGTCGCAACTTACGACATTTTAACTTTAGTTGCTCGCGAGGCTTAATGTTTAAATTGAGATGGGGTCACCTCGTCCCCATCTCATTTTTTTAGCACTCAATGGCGTTAACAGCGAGACCACCTTTTGAAGTCTCTTTATATTTCTCAGACATATCTTTGCCTGTTTCTTTCATAGTCTGGATCACTTTATCTAGGGTGACAAAGTGTTCATCGTCATCATGAAGCGCCATTTGAGCTGCGTTAATGGCTTTTACGGCTGCAATTGCATTTCGCTCAATGCAAGGCACCTGAACCAAACCACCAATCGGGTCACACGTTAACCCTAAATTATGTTCAAGCCCAATTTCAGCCGCATGCTCCACTTGCTCAGGTGAGGCACCTAAGATTTCGGCTAAACCTGCCGAAGCCATTGCACATGCCGAGCCGACTTCTCCCTGACACCCTACTTCTGCACCAGAAATAGAAGCATTGAGTTTACATAAAATGCCAACGGCTGCCGCACTTAAAAAGAAACGAACCACTTTATCTTCGGAAAAGTCTTTAGAGAAAGTCACGTAGTAATATAAAACTGCCGGAATAATTCCTGCGGCCCCATTTGTAGGTGCCGTCACTACTCGACCGCCAGCAGCATTTTCTTCATTTACCGCTAAGGCAAATAAATTGACCCATTCCATCGCATGAAAAGTCGTCACAATCAAGTTTGAGTTTTTCTTATTTAATAACTTATCGTGAATTTTTTTAGCCCGACGTTTTACGTTTAATCCGCCAGGTAATATGCCTTCATTAATTAATCCGTTGTGAATACATTGCTGCATCACTTTCCAGATTTCCATAATCTTGCTACGAATCTCAGCTTCACTCCGCCAGCTTTTTTCATTTTCAAGCATTAACTCGCTCACTGATAAATGATGAGTTCTACATAAGCTTAAAAGTTCAGCCGCACTGTGAAATGGATATGGAACTTTAACGTCGTTGGTTTCAGTTTGGGTATGTGTTAATTGTCTTTCACTGACAATAAAGCCACCACCAACCGAATAGTAAGTTTCTGTATATAAAATTTCTTGAGCCCCGTTATACGCAATCAGTTCCATTGCATTGGGGTGATAAGGCAAAGATTCATCTAAAAAAAGCACATCATGCTTATAGTCAAAAGAAATACTCTTTTGCTGATTAAGCTGGATGGCTTTATTTTCAAGAACATCTTCAATCAAGCTTGTACTTACTTGAGTATCAATATGTTCAGGGTCAAAACCCATTAAACCTAACAGAACAGCCTTATCTGTCGCATGACCAACACCAGTTGCCGACAGCGAACCGTATAACTTCACCTGAACTCTAACCGTGGCTTGTAAATCGTTTTGCTTCAATAAATCTTCCACAAAACTGTATGCCGCACGCATTGGTCCAACTGTATGGGAGCTAGATGGGCCGATGCCAATTTTAAAAAGATCAAATACACTAATAAACACGTGGTCCTACCTTCGATTCATTATTATTCGTATGTTCGTCATTATTTTGTCCTTTCGGATAGCTCTAAAATTATCATTAAGCCAAGTACAAATCACGAATAACTCTTCGGCAGTAGCACAAAAAGACAACGGTTGAACAATCACTATAAATAACTTTGTTCACAGCCATAACTTTTGTAGTTTTTATTAACAAATATAAATGTATTAGCGCCCCCTTCCTTAAAACAAGTACAGGAAGTTGTACAAATAAAAAACTACAAATATTAGCCATTAGTCGCACCTCCCTATTTTTATTCATTTTTGCTGGTAAAGTGCTTTACATGGTTTGATACAACCTACTTAACTCAGATGCATAATTCACCTGTTCTTGCATCTGATGTTTTTCTGCCTCTAGTCCGCTAGGGGCTTTTTTTATTATTGATTTAAAAGCTGATATATTAAATTTCTAGACATAATTAAAGACAAGAAAAATGGATCGAGTTTTCAAATTAAGTGTTTTAAGTTGCCCTATTTTATTATTAAGTGGTTGTATTGGTTGTTATAACCCAACAGGCTGTAACCGTGATGATTCGCCTTATTTCTATACAACACAAATCACTCAAGTCAAAGGTGTAACGGTTCCTGTTGGAACAAAACTGGTTTACAAATCTCAAAAGTCAAAACAGAAAAATGAGCAAACTGCGCCTCTTAAAGAAGAGAATATAACGTGGATAAAGCTACCGAAAGATACGGCTATACTTTGGGGAGGAATGCCTACCAATCATCTCCTTCAGTTTGCTAATCCTGAAATGCAAGGATTTACAGCCTACCGAGCACAAGAAGCTCCAGCTGTATATTCCAATCAATTTTTAAAACTCTGGAAAGAATGTGATAGTGATTTAGATATCTCGATCAAAAATAAAAATGACTGGAGCTTTAACCCTGCAAATATGAAAATTATTGGATGCGGAATTAACTATCAAGAAAGAGCTTCATACAACACCAACAATCCAAGCCAAGACAAAGTGGATATTTTTCTCATCAAAATTAATCAGGCTTTACAGAAGCTGCCACAACAAAAAGAGTATCCTGACATTCACTATGCCGAAAATTAAAATAGAAAAAGCCCACATTTCTGCAGACTCTTTTCTTTAAAATTTGATTTACCAAACTTTAATTAACATATTAACCACAGGTTGCTTGAGTAATTTTCTTAGAAGCAGGATCAATAGTAACTGTAACTCGGTTTGTACGATAATCCATAGTCATTGGTTGACCAGGAGCCACTTTGCGCACAATTTCTGATTTAGTTTTTTGTTTAATTTGATCATCAGTAAGGCCAGATTGACCCACTAATTTTTGAGCTTCTTCTGCTACACAGTTCGCTTGGTTATCACGGAATAATTTCCATTCTTCCACGACTTGGCCATTTGGTAAGTGACAATACCCAACCTGACCATTTGCTTCATTTCTAATTTCTAATTTCCCGCCTTGTTCAACACAATATTGACTAGCTGGGTTTGGTGAACCAATTTTTGGTGGAGTTGGATCTTTATGTTGTACAGATGAACAAGCCGTTAACGAAACAAGCGCTAAACCAAGAAAGATAATTTTTTTCATAAATTTTTGCTTCTTAATAAAAAAACTAAAGATATCAAAAAAATTCATGTTTCATGTGTCTTGTTTACAATAAAAAACTCACTTAGGAGTTCTACTCACCATTTCTTTAATTGATTGGAATTTAAGATTTTCCTTTCTAAAAATAATTATCAAAATATTGCGATCATGGCCTTTCCAAAATTCGTGCTCCAGATCCCTCTTGCCCTAAAACATCTTCAGGATTTCTTAATGGACATTGCTCTAATGATAAGCAACCGCAACCAATACACCAGTCCATTTCATCCCGTAACCTCGTTAATTTTTGAATACGATCATCGAGATCTTTTCGCCAATGGCTTGATAACTCTTTCCACTGTTTAGCTGTTAATTTGCTCCCCATAGGATATGCGCTAAGAGCCTCTTTAATTTCATTTAAAGGAATTCCTACTCTTTGAGCAACTTTAATAATCGCAATATATCTTAAAACGATTAAGGGAAAACGGCGCTGATTACCATTGGTTCTTATACTTTTTATCAGCCCTTTCGTCTCATAAAAATGTAGGGTCGAGACAGGAACTCCACTCCTTTTTGCAACTTCACCCACAGTCAAAACTCGACTAGAGTCAGCTTTTTTATTTTCACTTATCATGATTAACCTCAACTTTACTCGAGGTTTATAAAAGAGCATCTTTACTTTGTCAAATAAAAATTCAAACACCTTAACTGCTAAAAACCACTATTATGAGCTTATCTGTCTTGGCTTTTCTATAAGCGCTGTGAAAATAAATTTGATACGATTATTAATTCAATTAAATTTTAGAAATTAATTTTGTAGGGTACATGGACACCCGCAAATCCAAAACATGTTATAAACAAAAGGCATTGGTGCTCCTAATGGATAGACCTTAGCTTGCTCGATCTTATAAGTTTTTTTACGTGACTCAATGTGAAGTATATTATCGTAGCGAGCAACTACAATTCCCTTTTTATATAATTTTTTCCGTTCATTCTTTGCATCAAATTTATATACCAAAAAGTAAACTTTTTCTCCTACGCTGATCTTTGAATGATTAACCATAATGTAACCATTACAATACTTACATTGCCAATCTTTCATATCTCAAATAATCACACACTTAAATTTAAAAACACATCGAATTTTATAGTATAGATTTATTAAAGCTACAAATCTAAAGAAATATTTTAATTGAAAAAATAAGGTTTATTTGTGACAGACATCACAATAAAAAATTTAAAATTATATCTAGAAACATCAATTACTTACCTAGCTGTTTTTTAGTATTATTATTTTAAAAAATATTAAATTTATCTATATTTTATATTACTATATAGTATTTCGGTTAATAAATTTAAAAGTGCCTATATAAATAATTTTAATACTTAATAATCTAATTATTTCATTATATTCAACTAAACCACAAATAAAGTAATAAATAAATTTTAAGATGTTTAAATTAATTTCATGTTTAATTGAAAATAATTCAGTTCACATTATACAAAATAAAAATATATAATCATTAGAATTACAATTTAATTTTTTATTATGTCAACTCAACGTTTAAAATTAGAACTTCCATCTGGACATGATCAGTTATTACTTCATTCTTGCTGTGCTCCTTGTTCAGGAGAAGTTATGGAGGCATTAATTGATTCTGGAATTAAATTTTCAATATTTTTTTATAATCCCAATATTCATCCGGTAAAAGAATATCTCATCCGTAAGGAAGAAAATATTCGTTTTGCAGAAAAGCATAATATTCCATTTATCGATGCAGATTATGATACGGATAATTGGTTTGCTCGAGCTAAAGGTATGGAAGATGAACCAGAACGCGGTATTCGTTGTACCATGTGTTTCGATATGCGTTTCGAGCGAACTGCCCTTTACGCACATGAACACGGCTTTAGTCTCATCAGTAGTTCGTTAGGAATTTCTCGTTGGAAAAATATGGCTCAAATTAATGATTGCGGAATTCGAGCAGCATCCAATTATCCAGATATTCAATATTGGGATTATAACTGGCGAAAAAATGGTGGCTCTAGTCGAATGATTGAAATCAGTAAGCGAGAGGAATTCTATCAACAGGAATATTGTGGTTGTGTATATTCTTTACGTGACACCAACCGTTGGCGTATGAGTAATGGTCGAGACCGAATTAAACTAGGTGTTAAGTTTTATAGTAATGCCATGGAAGAAGATTAAATCCTATTCTCCTTAAAAAATTAATTCATTCTAAGCTGTATTTATTCCTAATAAAAAAAGGCCACATCTGGAGAATGTGGCCAAAAGGTGTACTGTACTGAGCTTTGATATTATTAAAATAATGAAGTTAGCTTAAAATAAGATTAATAAATCTTTTAAATTTAAATTTTTTAAAATTTCATCAAAATATTAAAATCGAATAAATATTTTGCCCTTCTCATTAAAAATAAAATCACTCTAAAATCCTGATATAATTTTGAAAAGTTTAGCTATTTTACTTTTTGATACTGATGGCTAGTCTCTTGATATTTTCCACCATTTCCTCAGGTTGATGTGCAGCATAGCCCAACAGAACTGCTGCTTTTTTCGACTCAAGTTGACAATATCTTGATAGAGGTTGAATCTCCAAATCCAATGCCGAGCAATGAGAAATAAACTCCTGCTCAGTCCATGATGCTTTTAACCAACATATAAGATGAATGCCTGAATCTGTTGGCTGAACATCGAGTACATCTGAAAGGTATTCATTAATAGCGTTAATCAATACTTGTTGACGCTCATAGCATGCTTTTCGAACTTTACGTACATGTCGAGCATAGTGGCCTTGTTGAATGAATAGAGCTAAAGCGACCTGCTCTAAATATGAACTTCGCACGTCAGTATAATATTTAGCTGCACTAAAGGTTTCAATTAATGCTTCAGGTACAACCATGAACCCTAAACGAAACTCTGGAAACATCATCTTGGTAAAAGTGCCAGAATAAATGACTCTTTGCTGCTGATCTAAACCTTGTAGAGCTTGAATTGGGTGAGTGCCATAGCGAAACTCACTATTATAATCGTCTTCAAAAATCCATTTTTCTTCTTTGTTTGCCCAATCTAATAAAGCAAAACGGCGAGCTAAACTTAAAGTTCCTCCTAAAGGAAATTGATGTGAAGGTGCTGTATATACCAGTTTGCTTTTGAAGTAATGATTTGTAATGTCAGAGATTTGCATTCCCTCCTCATCACTCTCGATCAAATTTACCTGTGCACCAAAACTTCGAAAAATCTTAAAAGCTGCATCATATCCCGGCTCATCCAAACACACTTCATCATTTGCTTGAAGTAATGCATAGGCTGTTAAATGAATAGCTTGCTGCGTTCCGTTTACGATAATAATTTGCTCTTCGTTGCAGTTCAGCCCTCGGGTGGAGCGAACATATTCACAAATTGCCTGACGCAAAGGTAGATAGCCACGTGGGTCGTAAAATTGACCAAGCTGATAATACGACTGCCGCCAAGCTTGTGTTAATAGCTTGCCCCACAGTTGATGAGGAAATAAATCAATACAACCTACCCCTACATGAAACATCTTTTTCTTTTTACTTAACCATGACTGCTTGCGCCATGAATCCAATAAATTTTCAAGATTTGGATTAATATTTAAGGAACGATGAGTATTTTTAGACGTTTCTTTTGAATTTTTTTGAACATGTATTAACTGATCTGGCACAACCTCAGCAACATAGGTACCCGAACTTGGTTTGGTAAATAAATATCCCTCATCCAGTAATCGTTCAAGAGCCGCCAATACAGAATTTCTTGAAATTGACATCATCTCTGCCAAAGCACGACTTGAGGGTAATTTTATTCCGGCAGTCAGTCTTCCATCTAAAATGGCATCACGCAAAGCCGTATATAGTCCATCTTTAATCTGGCCTTTTGGCAAAATTAAATGTGGAAAAGATGCAGAAATCGGAGCTGCCATATTAAAACTGGTACTGTGAAAAATATCAAAAGTGTATCTTATAAAAATACCACTATCAAAACTACACTCTAGTTGTCGATTTTTTATTACTTTAAAACAGAGTGTAATTATTATGCAAAATCAAGGTCTTCAAATCGTTCCTGTTCAGCAGCAAGATTATTCACAATGGGAAAAATATTGGCTTGCTTACCAAAATTTTTATCAAGTGAATTTACCCCTTCATGTCACAAAAGTAACATGGGAACGTTTCTTCGATGAAAATGAACCTGTGTACTGTGCCGTTGCTAAACAAGGTGAGCAGGTTTTAGGAATTGTGCACTATGTTATTCATCGTTCAACATGGGCAGAAAATAATTACTGTTATCTAGAAGACCTGTATGTTTCACCTGAAGTTCGTGGGCAACACATTGGTAAGCAACTCATTGAATATGTGCAGAAGCAAGCAATCAAACACAACTGTGACCGTTTATATTGGCATACTCAAAAAACCAATCTAACAGCGCAAAAGCTTTATGACTGGATTGCACAAAAACCAGGAATTATTGAATATCGTATGCCTTTAAACTAAAAAGTGAAAACACCAAAAGCTGGAGTGCTTTGGGTGTCTAAATTTTAGTACGAATACGCTTAATCACTTTGTCATTAATAGTTGAGCATTGATTAAACGCAGCAAAACGCTTGAGCTCTTGTTCCAGTTCGAAGAAGAAGAGCTCCTTATTTTTTACTGTTTTTTCCAGATGTAGGCTAATCACTTCTAATTCTTTGATAGAACGATGCGCTTTACAATCTACTCGGCCTACTAACTCGTCTTGATATATGATCGGCAAGCAAAAATAACCATATACTCGTTTAGCCGCTGGTACATAGCATTCAATGCGGTAATCAAATTCAAATAAGGAAGCTAGACGGTCACGATGAATAAGAGAATTATCAAAAGGCGATAGTATTTTTAAACCAAAATCAGTACTAACCTTTTGTTCCATTGCAGCAACATCAACATATAAAGTTTGACCATTCTCAAGTTTAATTGCTGATACAACACCTGCATCAATATGTTCTTTCAGAACGACACGCATAGTTTCTTTTAAATCATTTTTCTTTAGATGAACTAATTGTTTCCATGTAAATGCACCATGTGCTCGAAGCGTATTATTAAATAAATACTGCGCATATTCATAAAGTGTAGGCATACTTAAATCAATATTTTCAGGCAAGCAGCGCTCGGTCAAATCAAAGACCTTTTCCATTCCGTTACGCTCACAGATCATCAGGTCACCCTGCATATATAACTGCTCAAAAGCACGGCGGCCTGGTCCGGTATTCCACCAGTTTCCCAAACTCTTTTTATTATTCTTATCAATATCACGGAGACGAATTTTTCCTTCAGCACGAACACGTGCCAAAATTTCATTCATAAGGTGTTGATCACCTCTATTGAAATAACGGCTTTCTCCGTTCCTGACAGACATCATGGCAGGCAATGCATAGCGATAATCTTTCATAGGAAGATAAGATGCGGCATGATACCAATATTCAAAAATCTGGCGCTCACGAACCAAACTATTTAAATGATTTAATTCATAGTCAGGCACTCGGCTCCACAATATATGGTGATGAGCTCGCTCTACAACCGATATGGTATCAATCTGTACATATCCTAAATGCTCAATCGCCTGTAAAGTTCCATCCACACCTTTTGTAAATCGACTGGTTTTTCCTAAACCTTGATTAAATAAAGTGAGCTGTTTCAAAGAAGAAGTCATAGAAATCAAATATTGTTGTATTCATTTAGAAGCAGAAAAATTTCAGTTCTATCCTATCACTATTTCCTAATTTGCTTGTGCTTTAGCATCAGTAATTCTTTATAAAAAAAATCTCGGCTAACTCAACATTTTACAGACTCATCTTAAAATAACTTTTAGGAGCCAATCTAATCACTAAAATAACAACCAATATCACACTGGCTAAATGGAAAAGCCATCCTGCTTTGTAAACCCCCGTAAGATCATGCAAAATTGCAATAATCCACGGCGGGATTGCTGCCAGTAAAAAACCACCACCCTGCATCAGTGCAGATAAAGCACCTGCATGAGTCGGATCATCAAAATGGTCTAATGCAACGATAAGCATTAATGCAAAACATCCCCCCAAACCTACGCCCAAACAAATTGCCCAAAGTATAGAGGCAAAATCAGGCATAAAAGCCATTCCAGAGAAACCGACTAGCTGCATTGCCAACGTAAACCATAACCATGGACGTCGGTCTTTATATTTCCTAGCTAAAACAGGCAAAATTAGCGCTGAAGCTGCTTGGCTCAAGGCCAGCAAAGCGAGTAATTTTCCACTTTGTGCTGCACTCCAACCCTGATCTTGAAAAGAAGGTGCCAACCACGCTACTACGGACGAGTAGCCACCATTTACAAGTCCAAAGCACATCATTAATAACCATGTTCGAGGTTGATTTAACAACTTGCGTACAGGCGCATGATGAATGGATGAACTAACTTTTATAGGTAAAAAGACAAGCGCCAATATAAATGCAAATAAAGCTGGAATGGTAAAAAAAGCTAGGCCAATCGACCAGACATCCGTTATATTTGAAATTATAGGAGCTAACCATGCACCTAGTGCTCCTCCTCCCATGAGCATAGCCGAATAAAGCCCCATCATCGGCCCAATATATTGGCTAAATTCTCGTTTAATCATACCGGGAAAAGCCGCTTGTATCATCGCAACTCCGAATCCAATTAATATTGCACTAAGAATTAATCCTTCGGATGTAGGAAATAAAAATCGGACAGCACATCCTCCACAAATGGCCAGCAATGCACCAAGAATAGCTTTTCGTTCGCCGACATAGTTCTGCAATATTGGGCCAACAAATGCAATGACTCCCATAAGCATCATCGGTAGCAAAGTAAGTAGTGCTATCCCTTGTAAGCTTAAACCAGTGGCTGTTCGAATATTGGCAATCAATGGTCCAATACTCGTTATAAATGGTCTTAAATTAAGGCCAACTAAAGCCACAGTTACAATGAGCATCGGCTGGGTCAAAAAAGCTCCAGACTGCTTCATTATTTTGAGCCTGAATGATTGGCTTGATAATTCTTCCAATGCGCATAAAGATCAGTGCGGTTTTCAACTCTGATCGGTATATATTGAATTTTCATTGATTGCTCAGCAAAGGGCTTGGCAAGCTCAATATATATTTCAGCTGTAGACAAACCAAATGGTGTTCCGTCTTCATTAGAATAAGCATAGCTCACCGACTTTATACCAGCTAAACGCATCGCAGCCATACACATTGGGCATGGATGGCCACTTGCATACACAGAGCAGCCTTCTAAATTGGCAGATCCTAAAACTTGGCTGGCTGCACGAATCGCCAGTAATTCAGCATGTGCGGTTGGGTCATTCGTTACCAGAATCTGATTTACGCCTGAAGCAATAATTTCTCCATTTTTTACAACCACAGCACCAAATGGCCTGCCACCTTTTTCGATATTGTTATAGGCAAGCTCAATCGCCTTACGTAAAAACTGTTCACCTTTTTCCATCACATACTCTCACTTTCTATTTTGCACCAGCTGCAAGAAGTCTTTTTTCAATTTCGAGGTATCCTCGTGACCGCGCATGTTCTAAGGGAGTTATCCCGTCTTTATCTGCCAAGTTCGGATCAGCACCTGCTTTCAATAAAAGCTCTACAATGTGTTGATATTTAGGTTCTCCATTTCCCAAAATGATGGCCTCAAGTAATGCTGTCCAACCCAAATTATTCACATGATTAACATCTACACCGGCCGCAATTAATGTACGGACTGTTTCAACATTGCCTCGTTCCGCTGCTGGAATTAGCGCAGTTCCACCGTAACGGTTAATACTTTTTAAATCGGCACCATGCATGAGTGTCATTCTTAGAATTTTTAAATATCCCTGTGCACCAGCATATAAATATGGACTGTCTTGAATATTGTCTTTTGCATTTACATCGGCACCAGCCTCTATCAGCATATGAGCAGCATGTACATTATTTGCTCTTGTAGCGACCATCAAAGCAGTCGAACCAGTTTCATCTCGCTCATCAATTAAAGCTTTTTGAGATAAAATCCGTTTGATAGATTGTGTGTCATTATTTATCACTGCCTGATGTAAAGGATACTCACCCATTGCATTCGTCATATTTGTAAAACCCGACGCCCCTAATGCGACAATCAGATTCATCCATATTAGTGACTTACGCATGGTGGCCTCCCAATAGAAATTTTTGGCTAAACATTTTATAAATAGAATAAAGATCACCAAAAGTATTTGGAAATTAAATTATTTAATCGATAGTATTAAGATTATAAATACTTATCTTATTGGCTTTTTAGTGTGGCGGTACCTAATATGTTTGATCCTCGCCTTTTACGTGCTTTCGTCACTATTTTTGAAACTGGCGGTTTTACCGCAGCTGCCGAACGATTACACCTGACTCAATCAACAGTTAGTCAGCAGTTAGCACGACTTGAAGAATCTGTCGGTCATGCCCTTATAGATCGGACAGCAAGACCTTTCAAATTGACGGCATCTGGAGAATATCTAATTGGTTATGCGCAAAGGATTTTGACTCTCCAACAAGAAGCTGAAGCGCTACTTAAAGATCCAGCAGGAAGTATTCCCATTCGTATTGGTTTACCAGAAGATATGATGAGCCAAGCAATGGCCGAAGTTTTTGGTATATTTGCCAAAGAGCATCGTTCCATTCGTTTAGACGTAACCTCTGGCTTGAGTCGCAACTTAACAGAACGTTATCGGAATGGTGAGTTCGATATTATTATTGTCAAAGAACCTGCGGCCAGTGCTGATCACCACGCTACATTCCCAGAAGAAATGGCATGGTTTGAAAGTGAGAATTCAACAACTGCATGGTCTGATCCCATAAGTTTAGTGACCTTTCCTCAAGGCGGACTTTATCGGGACGAAATGTTCACAACCTTAGAGCGCGAACGGCGACGTTGGTATATTGCATTTACGGGTAGTAGTCTAGAAAGCGTGTTAGTCAGTGTTGAAACAGGATTAGGATTATCTTTATTGCCTGTAGCTACGACCAATGGCCGGAGAGTACGTCGATATGATGCATTAGGAGCTGTGCCGCCTATGACCGTTTCAATTTACACATGGGAAAAAGCTGGGATAATTTCCCAGCTTGTAGATAAAATGACGACTGTTTTACAAGAACGTTTTCAATCCTCAATAAATATTTAACTTATATCATTCGAACTTTCAGCAATCAGTTTTTCTGCCATTTCTTGAGTTTTTCTTAAGCCTGGCATACGGAACTCGGTATGCCCATAATCTTGGATAGATTTCCAACGTCCACCCCAAGTCAAACCAACCGATTCGGCGACTTGACCATATAATCGATAGCCTTGCATTGCCCACGGATCTCGCTCAGAAATAACCACTTTTCCATTTCGCTTAAATGCTACATCAGCTGCTAAACCAAATTGGTGATAGCTTTGATACCCCCTCGCTCTAGTCGTATTTGGATTGCCCGCCAACATATTCTGACGTGCTGGGCTACGATAGCCTTCTAATAGAACCAACTCATAACCATATTGTTCTTTCATGATTTTAAAGACCATGAGTAAACGCTGTTTATATCGTGGGTTCATTTTGTCCCATTTACGATCAACTAAATTTGTGTCCAGAATAGCTCGACCATCGAAACTGACGTTATCAATCGGTGAAGAATTAATAGCTCCACTATTTTGAGACGAATATTGCTGCTCTAACTGCGTCGCCTCAACAATTGCGGCTTCAATTAGGCTTTCATCTACTTCTGGCGGTGGCGATAATATTTCACCATTTAAAAGTGCATAGATTTGAGGATCTGTTTTTTTCAGATATTCAGCTTCAATTCGGGTTGAACTAATCGGACGAGTAAAAGCAAAAACTAATATACTGGCAAACAAGAAAAAGCCTGCAATTACAATCCACCATTGCTGTAAATGCCAATGAGATTGTAATTTTTCAGGAGCAGCTGCCTGATTCATGGTTTGAGCAAATTGTTTAACCTGATTAAGCTGTTTACGCCCTTGGGGCAGTAATGACAATACAAAATTTTTGCTTCTACTCCTGAGTTCATAAGACATTAAAAACGCTAAACCAATTGCCAAACATGTAAAGCAAAAGAAAATGAGAAAGATCATCATCAGTTCATTAATTCACGGCAAAAGGACTTCGTGTAATTTTAATATCTACCGATGCCTTAGGTGGCTCAACCTCAGGTTCTGGTTCGGCTGGAGCTTTACTCTCAACTACGGGTTTAGCCTGCACCACTTGTTGCTGCGACTTACTCACAGGTTTTTGCTGAGTTGGCTGTATTTTGGGCTGAGCCGCTTTAGCTGCACCCGTCTGTAGCTGAGGCACAACCTGAACTTTCTTTTCACCTGTTAGCTGTTCATCAAATGGTGAAACTCGTTGTTCATTCGTAGCAACAGTTTTATGCGGAACAGGTTTAAAAATATTGCTTAACTCATTATCTTTTGGCTGTTCAAAGCCATCACGACTCATTGAGTCCGTCTCGTTATCTTGACTTACAGCAACCTGATTTTGTTCATCTGAAGAATGTACAGCATCTTGATTTAAAATTTGCTCTTCCGTTGATTTACTCTCAATTGCTGCTGATTCTGGCGAATTCGGTTGAGACAAGAACAGGAATAGCGAGATGCTGACAAACACCCCTGCAATCACACCAATCACAATATAAAGTACTGGTGATTTCGGCTTTTTTTTATTCGATTGTAAAACTCGAATAGAAGTTGGTTTTTCCTGAGCCATTTCGTTCCATCATCAAGGTAAATAAATTGTAATATGTGCTTGCTCTTGAGGAGCAGAAATCACATTTTGATAGTTAGATAATGCTTTATCATTTTGATTGTTAAGCATAAATCTTAAACCTGCAAAGGTAAGTAATGCAAAAATCAATAAAAAGATCAAAATCCAAAAGAAAGGTACTTCGCGATGAATAATATTTCGTATTTGATCGGGAATTGCCGAGAACGGCGAAAACGCAACTTTTTTCCCTTTTAAATAATCAATTTCATCACCCACTCTTGATACTAGGTGGTTGAGACTTTCAATAGATTCAATTCGGTACTTACCCTGAAAACCAAGCAAAAGGCAGTAATGAAATACTTCTAAAGCTGCTAGACGTTCTTTTCCACGACTACGTAATTGTTCCAATATTTCAAAGAAACGATACCCGGCTAACTGAGAACCAAACAAGCTCAATTGCAATGGGCTAATTAACCAAGCATTTTGCAAATTAAAATAGCTTGGATCTTGTTGCGTTACGATAGTTTCATCAATCAAAGCACAAAATGCATATTTAGCATCATGAATATCATCAGCTGAAAATTGCAACTTTTTAGCTTGCTGCTCAAATTGATTGAGTAAATTTAAGATTTTTTCACGAAACTGCTGAGCGTCTGCCGGCACATACTGATTTCGAATCAAAAAAACCAAATAAAAGCCATCATGCAATAAATCAATAAGATTGATTGCCTGTAGCTTTGCCTGAGACTGGCTATTATTGTTTCCACCCGTTCCAATTTGCCCATCGTCAAATAAAGAAGGAGCACCAGTGGATTGTGACATTTTTCTCTCCTTTACCCTTAAGCGTTCATAACCGCAATCAGTTCAATACTGATATCTTGGAAGCCAGCCGGAACATAAATACAAATCGTCTCTGAATCTAACATGCGTTGGTATAATTCATGATGGGGTTCAACTTCAAAATAGCTCACACCAGAACGTACAGGAATCGCTGTTGGAACCTGAATCAAGTGATGCAATGGAATTGCAGGTAATGCAGCAACTACACGTTGCTCTACATCTAAAGTGCTACCAATCTTGAATCGTAAAGGTACGATCTGGATCAACTCATGTGTCTGCATTGCACTACTTGATACTGCAATATAAAGTCGAGTATCTCGAGTAATCTTATCGGTCTCAAGACTTCCCACCCAATATGAAGGGCGGATTTCTTTAAGTGCAATACTGATGTAACGACTCGAAATAATCGTATCGAGTAAATCACGTAGAATCGTGTCTAACTGCGAAAAACTTTCTTGTAAATTATGGTGTTTATAGGCAGGCAACTGATCAACATCATACGCCGTCGAGAAGGTTAATAAAGAACCTGCTAAACGTAACAATTCGAAGAACAAACGTTCTGGATGGATTTGTGGATATTGCACAAAATGATTCAGGCCAGCATGAGCTGTGTTTAAGGCATTTACTAACCAGAATGAAACGATATCACCTGAACGGAATTCAATTAACTTTTGTTCATTTTCTCGGTTATTGGTTTGAATCGTCTTAATTTTTGCCTTAATCACATTCAGTGTTCTTTTTAAGTTTGAAATGAGTGATTCAGAGGCATCCACGTGTAAAATTGGCGGAATAAACTTCCGATCAATTTCAAAAGCGCCAGAGCTTTGTCGCTTAATCTTTCCAATCGGCAGATATAAGAAACCATCTAGATTGTGGCTTGGATTACTATGTACATCTAATAATTTAAAAACAGCACGTCGGCGTAGCAAACTAATATCTGCTTCTGTAGCATTAGTAAACAAATCATGCGTTTCAACAAGGTGAGATTGATATCTACCCTTTTGCGCTTGGTTTTGATCAATTAGATTTTGCTTATTTGCTTGTAAAAGCGGCAATGCTAAATAGATTAGCATCTCACCACGTAAATTAAGATCATCTAATAAAATTGGTTCAGGCAATAGATCATATGCCGGTGCCTGATAAATTTCACCGTCTTGCCAGATCATCTCTACAGACTCAAGAGCAAGAATATGTGTACTCAATTGAGCTTCATCGAAACTTAGCTTCTGAATACCATATGAAAAAGGCACAACTGCGCGAACCGTATGATTTAGGCGTTGTTCATGATACGTATCTTGAATTTGGAAATGTTGAGGTCTTAAAAATAAACCTTCGCCCCACAGGACTTTTTCAGCTTTAAACATATGTCTTTACCAATCTTTATTCATATTCATTTTTAGGCTGCACACCTAACATTTCCTGAACCATTTGTAATGGATGCTCATCTTTGATGACTTGCGCTAACCATTCATGTAATGGCATTTGACTCCATTTAATTGTTTTTTGAAGCATATAGCTCACAGGGCTATGAGGTTCATTTGCTTGGAAGTAATCTGCGATTTCTTGCAATACTTTCATTGCTTGCTCACGGTTAGCCAAGTGTGTTTGTGCTTGAGGCTGAAAAGCAGGCTGATCTGAAACAACTTGTACAGGCACTTGATTTTCCATAGATGAGCTCGTGATGACAGTAGCCTGTTCTTGGATTGGCGCAAGTCCTGCACCAAAAGCTTCTGCTTTATAAATCTTACGTAATGTGCTGTGAATAGTCTCAAATGCCGAATCAATAGCAGCAAAACTCGGCGAATCTAATCCCATTAAATGATCAAGAGTCTGTTTTAAAACATCCCACTCGGTTAAGACTGAACTAAAATCTTGATAATTAGAGTATTGAAAAGTTTTAGAAGTATTAAAAATGGCTTGGTCGAATTGTTCTAATTCAGATGGTCCTGACTGGCTGTCATACTCTTCAGTTTGTTTACGGCGAATATTTTCGTGATATAGAAAATTATCGTAATCAAGCAAATTATAATAAGGAGCTGTATTGGTTAAAGAAACTTTCTTCAACAAGCCAGGCAACTGATTAATTAAACCCTGTAGTAAACCAATGCGTTGATCTAAGTCATCATCTTCAATAACAGGGTGAATTTCCTGCCAGTATTGATTCAGCATGGTATGGCTTAAAGTTAAACCTTTAGCCATACCTTCAAAACCATAAAGATGAGTCCAAGCCTCTAAGAGCCAAGTTAATAGACGAATATCTTTCGTTTTATCTTTTAGCAAAACACTCGTGTTCTTTGCTACAAAGTCCCAATCGGCTTGTTTGCGCTCAGCAACCCAATCACCTTGATCTAGTAATAGATCATCTTGTGTCTTCGCTTTTTTAATTTCATGAAATTCATTAGAAAACGAAAAGTCATCACCACAAGGCAAACTATCACTAATGGGTTCGAGTAGTTCAGAAATATCAATATTCATCTAATTTTAGCTCTATTCAATTTTAAACTTCTGACTTCAATTTTTTACTAGTCCTTTTTTTAGCAGCTTTTACAACTGGGTCTAGTACATATTGAATTTCGTCATCTTTAGCATCAATCATGATAACTTTTGGTAGTTTTTGCTCTGCTAAAGCCACCAAAATTTCTGTAGCTAATGCAGGTAACACTGTAGAATTTAAAATATTATCAACGTTACGCGCACCACTATCGACTTCTGTACAACGGCTTAAGAGGAGCTCTACCAAATCATCAGAATACTGGACTTGTGTCCCGTATTGTTTCTCAATTCTTGCTGTGATTTTGCCTAACTTATGCTTAATGATTCGTACAAGTAGATCATCATGCAGTGGGAAATAAGGTACAACTCTCATTCGGCCTAAAAATGCAGGCTTAAATTGTTTATATAAACTTGGTTTTAAGTGCTCAATCAACTCTTCAGCTGTAGGCCACTCTTCTACAGGTCTATTTAAGCAAGCCTGCATAATGGCACTTGAACCAGCATTTGAAGTTAACAAAATAGTCGTGTTTTTAAAGTCAATTACTCGTCCTTCACCATCCTCTAAAGTACCTTTATCGAATACTTGATAGAACAGTTCCTGAACATCACTATGAGCTTTTTCAATTTCATCAAGCAACACAACACTATATGGGTTACGGCGAACAGCTTCTGTTAAAACTCCACCTTGACCATATCCGACATATCCTGGAGGTGCACCTTTTAACGAAGATACAGTATGAGCTTCTTGATATTCAGACATATTAATTGTGATTAAATGCTGCTCACCACCATATAACTCATTTGCCAAAGTTAATGCAGTTTCAGTTTTACCTACACCACTCGGCCCCACTAAAAGAAATACACCTTGTGGCTTATTAGGATCTTCAAGTTTTGCTTTTGAAGTTTTAATGCCTTGAACTAATTGTGTGAGTGCATAATCTTGCCCCATTACACGCTCGCCCAATTTATCTTCAAGCGTTAATATCTGTTTAATTTCATCATTGACCATTTTTCCAACAGGAATACCAGTCCAGTCAGAAATAATTTCATTAATAATTTGAGAGTTTACTCTTTCAAATACTAATGGTTGCTGACCTTGAATATCGGCAAGATCTTTACGCAGTAGATTAATCTGATCGAAAGCTTCAGACTCATTAGCATGATTCTGTGCTTCTAACTCTTGAATTTTATGAACAAGTTCTAATTCTTTTTGCCACTGCTCTTCGGTTTCTTGGATCTCTTCTTGTAAAGATTCTAAATTAGCTTTTAAAGTTTCCAATCGTTCATGATGAATTGGAATTTGACGATGCTCATTTTCTAAAATTTGCTGCTCAAGCTTTAAGTTATGCTCTTGGGCCTTTAACTGATCAAGTTTTACAGGTTGAGCATTTTGAGTCAAAGCAACACGTGCTGCAGCCGTATCAAGCACACTAATTGCTTTATCCGGAAGTTGGCGACCACTAATATATCGATGTGAAGAATGAACTGCTGTAACGATCGCCTCATCATCAATTTGCAATTTAAAATGTTGCTGCATGACAGGAATCATCGCCCGCAACATATCTACCGCAATTTCTTCGGTTGGCTCTTCTACTTTTACAACCTGAAAACGTCGGCTCAATGCAGCATCTTTTTCGAAATATTGTTTGTACTCTGCCCAAGTAGTCGCAGCAATTGTGCGCAACTCACCCCGTGCAAGTGCTGGTTTTAAAAGATTTGCAGCATCATTTTGCCCTGCTTGTCCACCTGCCCCAATTAAAGTATGCGCTTCATCTATAAATAAAATAATAGGATGAGTAGAAGCTTGAACTTCTTGGATAACCTGTTTTAAACGATTTTCAAACTCGCCTTTAACACTTGCACCTGCTTGTAACAGCCCCATATCTAACACATGCAAATGAACATTTTTTAGGGCGTTTGGTACTAAACCTTGAGCAATTTTTAAAGCCAAACCTTCCACTACAGCTGTTTTACCAACACCAGGCTCTCCGGTTAAGATCGGATTGTTTTGGCGTCTACGCATTAAAATATCGAGCATTAAGCGAATTTCATATTCACGTCCAATAACTGGATCTATACCGCCTTTTTTCGCTTTTTCAGTGAGATTAATCGTATATTGATCAAGTGCAGGTGTTTTAGCTACTTTGGTAGCTGCTGCAGTTGTGTCTGTAGGTTCAGCTTCATCTGAAGGTGTTTTTGTTTCATCTTGTTGTTCAACACTCTTCTCACAAATTTCAAGAAACTTATGTTTCATTGAATCAATCGGTAAAAGATCAAATAAACTCGAAGCTCTTGTTGCAATTTGATATAAATCAGGTGCAGTTAATAATGCAACTAATAAATGACCACTACGAATAACGGGATTTTGTTCAGCCGAAGCTAATAACCAAGCTTGTTCAAACAAACGAACAATAGATTTAGCAAAAATAGGAGTTCGAGTATTACCCTTTGGTAATTGAGAAATTGTTTCTTTTAAATCATCAGCTAAAGCTTCAGATGAAATTTTATATTTCTTTAATAAAATTTTTAAATCATTTTCTAAAGATTGATTAAGTAATTCTAAAAATAGATGCTCAATTTCAATTTCGTAATTTTGTTGAATAACACAAGCATTAGCCGATTTTTCTAAAGCAGTTCGTGCAACTGTAGAAAGTTTTGTAATTAAAATTTTTAAATTACTCATCATTACTCTCAATATTTTTAAATAATTTAATGCTTAAAATCATAATGCCTGTATATTAACAAAATTCAGCTTTATCAGACAAACTACTCATCATTTCAAGCGTTAATATGTTTTAGTAGATATTTATATCTATATAAAAATATCTCTACCCTTACCCTTGATTAACTAAACTCTGTTTTGGCAATAATTTACAGCCACATGATAATGAATCATTTACACGCGCTGCGGATTTTCCCATGACAAGCATATTGGGGTCTCCCGATACAATCGTAGAAACCGTTTTGTGTAACGGACAAGTAGCCTTATCTCCTACACAGGCAATTGCAATTCCATCAATTAAAAATGTACTGTTTCCTGAAATGACTTGCCCTCCACCAGTTGTTGGGCATCCAATCGTAATGTAAGGGCTAGCCATGTTCTTCTCCTTATATTTATAGAACAGTAAACTCAATCCGACGGTTTTTCTTTCTTCCTTCTGGAGAAGTGTTATCTGCAACTGGCTTAGATGAACCTAAACCTTCTGTAGATAAATGGTCGGCGGGAATACTCTTACTAATCAAATAGTTTTTAACTGCTAATGCGCGGTCTTGGCTAAGTTTTAAGTTTTTAGTCGCATCACCAGAACTATCTGTATGTCCTACGATTTTGACTTTCTTGCCGCCAACTTTATTTAAAGCAATAGCCATCTCATCTAGGATCTTTTGGCCTGCATCAGTTAAAACTGCACTACCAGACTCAAACTCAATAATTCGATTTTTAAGTGCGTCATCAATGATTTTCTGCTCAGCCTGATTGACTGATAATTGCGAATATAGTTGATACGGTGGTTGCACTAATCCTTGAAAAGATTGAATTGTAGGCTGGATATCTGCTGGGTTCAGCATTTTTCCACTCAACTCAAAACGTGTACCGTTTACACTCAACTTGCCTTGTGAAACCTTTTTAAGATCAGGAGTAATCACTCGAGTCACGGAATCACTCCATCCATTTGGAGCAGCTACGGGTCTCACTTGTATTTTATCGACAACCTGATCAGCACCATAAACAGATTGCATTTTTAATAAGATGGCCTGTTTACTTGCCTCGTTAGGAACGACTCCTTCTACAACAATCGGCTGAGCTAAAGCATAGTTAGCGATTGCATAGATAAAACAGCCTTTTATGAGCTGTGAAAGTTTAGTTTGATATCGTTGATTCATTATTATTCACCCAAAAAAGTCTGTCTAAATAGTTTTAAACCTTGATTTAAACTTAGTTGGCGTTGGCATAATGATTGTTCTAGCGTAGCTAAACCAGCATTCTGCTCCAAATAAGTATCAATCCATTGTGCTTCTATTAAAGAAACCCAGTGTTTACTATCCATATTCTGAGTAAAAATATCGCTAAGGGCTAAAATATCAGCTCCTTGAAAACCGAAGAATAATACGGGTTGCTCTCGATGTAGCAAACCTATCAGCACCTCAGTATTATGTTCTTTTAAAAAACGGCAAATAATACTGACCCAAAATGCTGCTATTTCATAACTGTAAGCAGGATTGTTAATAGGTAAAATTAAAACTTTATTTAACCGACTCGTTCCATTTTGTAAAATTGGCTGCAGTAATAATCCTAGACCAATCATACTTTGAGCTAATTCATAAATACTTAACTTCATTAATTGAGCAAATGAGTGCATCGTATGATTTTCATAGAAACCTACACATTCACGTTCAGTTAAAACCTGAATTTGATTTTGTAAGTGCCCTAATTTTCCAAGTAACAGATCTGAATCTTTAATTCCTTTTAAAGCACGATTGTTTTGAAATAAATCAACGAGTACATGTTTATAGCTATATGGTGCATACAACAAATTATCATACGGTAAATCAATTTCTAACAAATGGCTCAGTACCATTGGAAAAGATCGCCCTGAACTATCTTCACTTGCGAGTAGATTTGCCGCTAAAAACATATTTTCTTTTGGATTCGCAATAAAGAAATCCAGTGAAGGTAACGTGTTATAAGCTTCTTTAAAGCTGCCTGATTGCATTGCATATTCCAGTGCTTCAGTAATCCACTGATCAAGCAACTGTATTAAAGCATTCTGTCCTTTTGTTTTTAAAAAGTCGCCTCGTGCAGGACTTTTGCCGTAATACAAAGGAGTTGTTTTTAATGTTTGCATTATTGCTCCTCCTTTTGCATAGAGGTTATTTTCCATGTCATGGTTTAACTCCCGCAGAAGGCTGAGCAAGTACTGAAACAGGATTTTCAGTTCTTGCTGGAGCAGCTTGAGCTGGCGCTTGCTGAGCAGAAACCACACGAGCTGCTTTGTCGGCAGTGACTTTATCAACCAGTTGCATACCTGCATAACCACGGCTTGAACCAATACTGCCTGAATTACTGCTAATTAGACGGAAATTCATTTTTACAAATAATGATGGATCAGTTTTACTACGCCAAAGCATTTCAAATCCGCCATTTTGTTCTTTACGTTGAGCACTATCAATTAAACGGTTAATACCGTACTCACCTGGCTCATCAAAAATCGTGTGGGTTTGGCCTTGTAAATCTACAGCGGTAATACGAGCACCTGGAATACTGCCTTGGTTTGGCCAAATGAAGTTAACCCATTGCTGAACACCGTTTTCATAAGTCATACGCTGACCATCAATATCAACGGTATATGAAAGCAATTGTGGGTTTGGAATTGGGTAGAACTGGAAGTTCGATTGGTTAGTCGCTGGAGCAGCTGGAGCTTGAGCATTCAACTCACCAGTTGCCATACCATTGGCTGGTGCCACATATCTTTGAAAATTCATAACGAATTGAGGATTTAAACTAATGCCTAAATCTTTCCAAGTTTTAGACGTTAACGTATAGCCACGACGAATCACAAATGGATCAAGACTTTCTTTTACAAAGCGAGAAATACTACCGTTCTCACCCAAGATTTGACCAATTTCACTACTTGTTGCTTGTAAAGAAGCTGATGAGTTAAATGGATATTTCTTAGCAAGATTTGCTGTAAATGGTTGATAGGCTTGCATTATCCACAATTTGTTAATTTCGTCTTGTGTCGGTGTAATTAAACTCTCAAAAGCTTGCGTAAGTGGGCTAACTACTAATTTTTGCAGTAAACGCTGATCAATTTCATTGAAACCAACCGCCATTTTTTCATCTACAATTTTTTGAGTTTGGTTAAATACAGACGTTTGCTCATTTAGGGTCTGTTTGACTAATGTCATCGCATTAGGCCCAATTTCGCCCGCATTTTTAAGCTCATTAAACTTACTACGAACGAGTGCTAAATTTGTCATATATTCATCAAGCAATGACTTACCTTGTTGATCATCACGTTTGCGAACCAACTGGTAGAACATTTGATATTCTTGAGAAATAGCGCCTTGGGCATTGTTTGCCACTTGATTAGCAACTTGCTTGTCATCATGATTTAAAACTTTACGTTTAAACCAGGCAATAAATCCTTTTTGTGGAGCTGCAAGCTCAGCTTGAACAACCGGATTATCCCAATTTGTTTCGACTGCAACTCTTTCAATTAATGTTCTAATTGGAGAGTTTTGTGGTTCACCTAAAACATCAATATTTTTTACTTGCTGAGCAAATTGGCCAGCTTTAGCATAATGAATACCACTTAAGAATTTTCTCCATTCCGCAATATATTCTTGCTTATAGAGCGCTGTTAGCTGCTTTCTAATTTGCTCTGGACTACCTGAGAAAGTTAAATCATCAGATTGACGACTATTTAACACCCAGTCTTTACTGTCTGTTGGCTTATCTGCAGCTTCCTCAATTGCTTTTTCTACATAGTCATTCCAAGCTTTTTGGGTAAATACGGCTGGTAATGCATAACTACCCAATACAATATTTTTATTTGCCTCACCCACAATCTGACTTACAGTCAGCGCTGGGAAACGCACCGCAGCACGCATTTTTATTTCGTTATAAACGCGATCACGCGCGGGCATCCCTCGAACAACAGAGAGCAATACTTGACGTGTTTGATCAACAATTTGCGAATCTGCTTCCAAAACTGGGAATTGTTTGTCATTTGCTAAGGTCATTGCATACGACAAGATCTGTTCAGCTTCTTGAATCATATCTGCACGTGGCATTTGGCCTTTATTTGCATCTAACCAAGAACGCCAGAAACGCGTAACCTGATCGCTTAGATGACTAGCATCCATATATTGCAGATTGCTCATCATTAAATAAGCTTTTAATGCATTATAAGCATCTTGAGGATTGGTATCTGAAGGTTCCAGATATTGTTGAGATTGAGCAGTTTGCTTGATCTCAACATTCGTATGGTTTGCTTTTAATGTTGCTTCATTATTTTTTACGCGTTGCAAATATTGAGCAATATTTTGCTGCGTCGGTGTTAATACAATCTGCTTAACACCTTTTAAATATTCGGCTTTTAACTTTTCACGAAGCTCATTACCCTGATATAAACCAAAACTAAACTTAAGTGGTCTATTTTCATCAAACTCATCTAACTGCTGTAGACGTCTTTGAAGAATCAGCAAAGCTTCTAATTGGGTAGACAGTTGCTGACCAGAGGCTCTTTCTAATTGAACGACCTTATTTAAATCTGCTTGAACTTCACCAATTAATTGCTGGTTATTACGATAAGACCAAACCCATACACCCAAAATAATTGAAACACCCGCTAAAGCACCAATAAATGCAATATAACGTTGACGTTTTCTGCCCGTATTTACATGCTGCTTAACAAGATCTTTATCTTTTAAAATAACATCTGAAAATAGACCATTTAAGAAATAGCCATGGTTAGGAGTAATTTTTGAGTGGTCTTTTAAATCATTTTGAGCAATTTGAGTCAACTGGAATTCTTGTGCAATTTGTTCAGTCATTGGACTTTCAATTACACCTTCCTGCAAAGCACTGGTGAAGTAAAACCCACGGAAAACAGGTTGAAATTGATATGGGTTATCTTCAAAAAGTGTACCAATAAAGCTTTTTAAAGCTGGTTTTAGTGTTTTAAATTCTAATGGGAAAGTCATTACGCTTGGTGAGATATTTTGCGAATGACGGCGACTTAAATGAGTCGAACTTACCCCTTTTAGACCATCGTAAAGAATGGTGTAATGTTTTTCGAACAAATCTACTGCGTTATGAGAAGAATTTTGCTCATATGGAAGCGTTGCTCCCCAAGCTTGGTTATATTCTTGAGCTTCATAAAACTCAAAAAACTCAGTAAAACCTGCAATCAAATCCATTTTTGAAAAGACTAAATAAACAGGTACAACCACTTCTAGACGTTCGGTTAGATCTTGAATACGAGCACGTAAATTTTTAGCAAGCTTTAATGAGTTTTCAGGACTTTGACTAATTAGCTCAGCAATACTAACAATTAGAATCAAACCATTAACTGGTGCTTTAGAACGGTTCTTTTTTAAAATATTTAAGAAACCTAACCACTCAGAATGATCTTCGCTATAAACAGAATAACGGCCCGCTGTATCGAGCAAAATACCTTCTGTAGAGAAGAACCAGTCACAATTTCGAGTACCACTTAAGCCAGCAGATACCATTTTCTGATGTGTTTCTTCAAAAGGAAACTTTAAACCAGAGTTATAAATAGCTGAACTTTTACCTGCGGCTGGGTTACCAATAACCATATACCAAGGAAGCTCATATAATGCAGCATTCCCTTTTTTATCACCCAACTTAGATTTACGAATCAGTTGAATTGATTCTTTCATTTGTTGACTAACTAGCTGAAGCTCTTCTTTATCTTTATTTTTGCCATATTCAGCTTGGTTATCTTTTTCGATCGCCTCAGCTAACTCTTCACCTTGAGCAGCATGCTTTCTTCGTTGAATAAGCCAATAGATACCATAAACAATAAGACCCAAAGCATAGGCAGTTGCTAAAGCCCAGAATATATGACGAGGAATTGAAGTATATGAAGACATCAATGCCACGAACAATGACAAGGCGATAATTGCTTTAGGATTCGTGATGTACTGCCACAAGTAGCCTAAAATTGTATGCATTCTATTCTCGTTCTAAGTCCAAAGTTTAAATTAGTTATTCAACACCATCGCATCATCTTCTGAGTTTTCAGTGATACTCTGCACAAACGTATGTGCTGACACCGTATTTTCTCCAAAGACAATAGGAATGATATGTTCAGGGAAATGCATGCTCAGCATAAAGCCATAAATATCAGCTAAATTTTGGGTATGCCCTAATGAAGATTTCACATAAATATAGTGATGCGGTTCTACAGGCGTTTGAAGAAAGTGTTGCTGCAATTTCTTCGAAACTTTTATATCGGTCTGATCTGACAAAATCAGTACATAAGGCTCATCACCTTCATGCTGAGGTAAATCATTAAATTCAAAATTATTAAAAAGCTTCGCTGTATCTTGTTGACCTACTACCACTTTCAGTGCTTTAGTCGGTTCTAATTCTTGAATTTTTACTAAAGGATCTGCGAGTAAACAGCTTGCTGCAAATTCAGCAGGAATATAATCTTTAATCATCCAAGATTTTTCATCAATTAGATCTTGATCAATTTCCGAATCGGCCACGACCAAAAAGAACATCTCATGCTCTCTTTTATGAATACCCTTTAATAAATGCATTAACTCTTGGTAAGCCAGTTGCTCTCCAAAAAAATGATATTCAATATGGATTTTTTGAGCAGAAATACCAATTTCAGTAAAAAACTCTAAAATTAATTCATTACTGTGGTCATCATTCCAGATATGTAACAAATCCTCCGAAAGAAGGATGTGAAGATTTAAGCGATTTAAGCGATAAACTTCTACGATCGGTATTTCAACATCGTCATATTCAGAGTCGGGATCTACCCATGCTGGATGCATATGATATTCACGGGCTTGTTGCGACTCATAAAATAATGTTGAACGCTTTAAATGCTCAGCTAGAAGATATAAATTTTCTATATTTTGTTCGAGTTGCTGTCTTATTAATGACATCATACGAACTTGTCGTGGAGAAGCATATTCGCTCTCCTCACGATTCTCTTCATCCAAATCTTTAATACGGTAAGATAAAAGAGGCAATCCGTAAGAATTTAACAGTTGATCATCCAGCTCTGGGCTTTTAAAGTTTTGTAGCTGCTCAATAATGCTTTCATTCTCACCTAATGCATGTAAAGCAAAAGCAGAGTAAATATTAAAGTCTAGCTGTTCTAATGGTTGATCAGCTACTGTGTTTTGTTTTTGACTAGCATCATCTTTATCTTGATTTATAGCTTGCTCTTTTTTGTCTTTATACGTTGTATAAGCGCTATAAATTAACCATGGCGATAAGATCACCAAGGTAATAACTGCAGGTAGCAGCAAGAAATAAAGAAAAAAATCTCCTTTATCGGGATTATATTGAACATCACGCCAGTAGAAAATAATAATTCCACTAACCAATGAAAAAATAGCAATGAATGAGAGTAATATTTTTTTAATCATATTTTCTCTCCAATAAGGCTATAGCAAGTTTCATGGTTATGTACTTTTGGTTGTCGTGATATGAGAAAAGAACCCTGCCCTAAACCACTCTCGTTATTGAGAGTTAAGCAGATGGGTTGTATTTCTGATTCATCCAAGATAAGCCGTAAATCTATTAATAAAGTTGGACTACACCAAGTTTCCACGAGCTTTTTAAGCTTTAAACTTAACTCTTGATTTGGTAAGAAACTGAGATATTGCTGACGTTTTAATGGCCCAATTTGAATTTCAATTTTTCCATCAATCTGCTGAATGGTTTCCCCACAAAAAGTATTAACACCAAGTAGACTCGGCTGACTTCCACCTAAAGTTGTTAACTGATCACTCGCTAACTTAAAGGATTCTTGTACAAATTCTTTAATCGTAATTTCATGTTTAAAAATACACGACAGCATCGTTTTTAATGCATGAACTGTATTATTTTGCCCCTGCATTAATCCTGAAAATTCTGCAAAATATTCATCAAGATCAGCTTGTTGATGCTGCGAACGCACATAACCATTCAAAGCATGCAGAATATCTAAATAGTCATTTTTATGTTCTATCTCATATCTAATCGGTAGATTATAAGTAATACTAGAATCTACATATTGAGCAGTAAGCTTATGATTAAATAAGCTTAGAAACTCTTTAGTCTCAGCTCGTTGCTGACGCGGAGCTTGCTTAATCTTATTCGTATACGTATAAGGTAAAGCACCTTGTATGCCCGTAAGACCAACGATTAAATTCGTAATATAAATCCGCTCGTCCGTTAATTCTAAATTTTCAATCTCTGTAGCAGGAAAATTTAAATTAAAGGATGTCTCAAACTTAAAATGATCACTCCAAGATGAACTAACTGTACGACTTGAATCATGTCTTAATAGCCGTGTTGCTTGGATAAACTCAAAAGACTTTGGCTTTGTAAAGAGCTCAGCTGTTACAGAAGAGTCTTGCCACCAACGTTCTGACTGCATTGGTATAACTCCTGCTGAGATGAATAATCCTTAACCACCAAATCAACAAAACTATTAATTTGAACCTTTAAATTAAAAACACGACTCAATAACTGACTAAAAATGTATAGGCTATGACCTCTAAATACCGATGAATCAATTTGTAACTCTGCCTTTACTCCTCTTACAAACATTGGAAATGGCTTTCCATCAACAAGTTTGTGAGTAAGTGAAAATTCCAGATGTTTGATTGATTCAATAATTAGATAATTTTCTTTTGATAAAGGTAAATTATATAAAGCAAGTAACTCTTTAATATGAGATACCGCATCACCTTTCATTAAAGCTAAACTATTTAATGAAAGGTGTGAAATAACACGCCACTGCTCACTCTGACTTTGGCCAAATTGATAAGGTTTCGTAGGTCTTTTTAAAACAATAGCGCGGCGAGCCAAACTACTATCATTAAGGTTTAATATATTATTAGATTGCCCTAATGCTTCATGTGGTAAGTCACGATTTGAGCATAATAGTTTTGTGCTAATAAAATCCGAACGTGTTGACGAAGGATTTAAATTTTTAGAAATAATTGAATACCCCATTTCGACAAAATTGGGCTGCAGGTTTTGATAGTTTACAGAATAGAAAAAACGTGCTGTGTCAGCATGATAATGACTCATGGCAAAAAAAGGCAGCACCGGAACATAGCTTTCTTCTTGACTCGTTTTTTCACGAACCATATTCATTTCAGTAATTGAATACACCTGATAAAACTCAGGATGATGAGCATCTGTAATTAGCGGATATTCTAATTGCTTATGTACAATTTTTTGTGGTTCAGCGTATTTTTCAAATAAATTAATAACTGGTGTAGTAAACAATTTAAAATTAGCGACATTTAATTCAGAATAATTTCGCACTACAGCTTGATCATTTAAATTTAATTTAAAATGTATAAGCAGCTCAAAATTACTATCTTCTAGAGATAAGCGCTTTAAAAAACCTAAATCAAGTTTTAGATAATTAAATTTTTCAGGAAAACAAAAATACTCCATCAGCAAACGATAAGCATGATGAGTATGCTGATCCAGTGGCAACAAACTTTCTTGCTCGGAAAAACCTGTTAACTCAAATGGATTTTTATCTAGTTCAACAATTTTCTGCCCTACTTTAATGGCAAAAGATGTTCCCTTCTTAAAAATACTGTCTAGTACTTGAAGTGGAAAATTAGAAATTGCATCTAAATAAATAGGTAGTTTTTCATTTATTAAACATACATGAGCATGATTAAAAATTTCAAATTTAAAAGTTAAAGTCGCATTTTGACTTAAATGCATATGGGCACTAGGTGTACTTTTGAATTCTAGCGCTTGCAAGCTTATCGGGAGTAATTTGACTTCTTGCGTGGTATTAAACTCACACTGAACGCCTTTAAAACTGCGAGACTTCAAAACTGTGTGTGCAGGAACAATATGCGCTTCTGTGAGCTGTTTTATTTTATTTATATCTTCAAAGCTTATTACTGAACAAGCCGGAAAATGACGTAAGTATTGAGGGAACATCACCTCAAATAAAGAACGTGTAAATACGTCATAACTATCAGCAAGTTTCTTATCAATACGAGCAGAAATTAATGAAAATGCCTGTATAAGACGTTCGATATGCGGGTCATCAATCTGCTCTTGATTTAAAGATAAACGCTGAGCAATTTTCGGATATTTTTGAGCAAATTCACGAGATTGCTGACCAAATTCCTGTAGTTGTTTTTCGTAAAAAGGTAAAAGCTCTTCTATCACAACACACCCACTATGCCTAGGTTCTCGCTGAAATTACATATTGCTGCGTTGTCGGTTTTAACAATGCATCAAAAACGACAGGTTCATACAGTGGATGAATATTTAGATAAGCCTGAATGCTTAAACACAATGCCCCCATATTGTGCCCATCCAACAACATCTCTACCCGTATTTGTCTTAACCGAGGTTCATGAGCTGCAATTGACTGTTCAATAGATTGGCAAATCTTGTCACGATCTAGCGGATTGGCTGTAGATAGCCCCACAAAATCAATAATACCGAACTGAAGTATAGATTTTTTAACTAGCGGGTAATCATCAACTACATGATCCAATTTAGCGACTCGACTGTTAAGTAAGTCTTCTAAATCTTTTGCTACCGATTCTCTTAATTGCTGAATAGAAAGACCTTTTGCATAATCTTCACTTTCAGGAATTAAGCGGTCAAACAAAGTTGAACGAAATCCATATGGATAAAGCCGATCTAAATTCATTCGAGTTCACAACAAGCATGCTTAAAGACAGCAGAGGCTAACTTTAAGTCAGCCTCCACCAAATATTCACTTAAACAATTACGCTGCGTAAGAAGCAGTATTGTTAGAAAGTGACCATTTCTTAGTAACAGCACCTTTAGCAGTACCGTTAATATCTTGTTGATTGTAAGTCCATTCAACAGCTGCGTATTTCAAACCAAACGCTTCTGTTGGAACACCTTCTTCATTAACTGTTGGAGTTACACTAGAAACTAGAACATGCTTCAATTTGATTTGTAAGTACTTGATGCGCTTATCACCATTTGCACGGTAGAAGTCAATTTGTACTTCATCAAATGTATAACCAGCTGAACATGCTTCCCATAATTTCGGGCTAGTTGCATCTAGATCTTTAACAAAAACCATGTCTGAATGTTCAACACGTTCAGCAGTATGACCACCAACACTACTTGAAGTAGCAGATTTAGGTTGACGAATGTTATGAGACCAAGAGTTAACTTCTAACCAGCCTTTGTGCTCAGAGTCACGAGACTCTCCATCAACTTTGTATTTACCGCGAAACTCAACGTATATATCTTTCATTTAGAACTTTCCTATTTTTAATTTAAAGTTATTCTTTCGCTGACCTTTATTAATTTGAGGACTGAGGTAACTCAGTGACAAGTCGTAAAGAAACTGACAACTCGTCCAGCTGGAAGTGTGGTCGCAAGAAAACCACAGATTTGTAGTGACCTGGTTGAGCAGGGTCTTCTACAACTTTTACAGACGCTTCACGTAGAGGGTATTGAGCTTTTGCTTCTTGAGAAGCGCCATCGTCAAGTAATACATACTGTGACAACCACTCATTTAAGAATGCTTCAACATTTCCAGCAGAAGCAAAGCTACCCACTTTATCTCTCATCATTGCTTTTAAATAATGAGCAATGCGTGAAACGGCCATGATGTACTGAATTTGACTCGATAAAGCAGAGTTAGCATTTGCTGTATCATTGTCATATTTTTTAGGTTTTTGAGTTGATTGCGCGCCAAAGAAAGCAGCGTAATCAGTGTTTTTACAATGCACTAAAGGAATAAAGCCTAAATCGCTTAATTCTTTTTCACGGCGATCAGTGATTGCAATTTCGGTTGGGCATTTAAATACCACTTCGCCATCTTGTGTTTTAAAAGTGTGTACAGGCAAGCCTTCGACTAAACCACCACCCTCAACACCACGAATTGCAGCACACCAACCATGCATATCAAATGCATTTGTTAAACGAGTACCGAAAGCATAAGCAGCATTCATCCACAAATATTCATTGTGGTTTGCGCCTGAAACATCTTCAGCAAAGTTGAAGCCTTCAGTAGCTGTTCCTTCCTTTGGATGATAAGGAAGACGACCAAGCACATGTGGCAAGGTTAAAGCAACATAACGAGCATCTTCACTGTCACGGAATGAACGCCATTGTACATATTCAGCTGTTTCAAAGATTTTTGAAACATCTCTAGGACGATCAATATCTGTAAATGACTCTAGACCAAGAATGCTTGGGCTAGCGGCCGAAATAAATGGCGCATGAGCAGCTGCAGCAACATGAGAGATTTGCTCAAGCAAATACATATCAGAAGGCGTACGGTCGAATTCAAAATCACCAATGAGCGCTGAATATGGTGCACCACCAAAAGACCCGTATTCTTCCTCATAGATTTTTTTGAATAAGGTGCTTTGATCGAAGTCTGTAGCGCCTTGGAAATCTTTTACCAACTCTTTCTTAGTCGTATTTAACATACGAATTTTAATAAGAGGGTTAGATGGTGTCTCTTGACAGAAGTAATAGAGACCACGCCAAGTTGACTCAATTTTTTGGAATTGTTCATTGTGCATGATCTGACTTAATTGACTTGAAATCAGCGCATCAATTTCTGCAATACGTTTATCAATTGATAAGGTCATATTTTCAGAAACTGCAATTGTGCCTGCCATTACTTCTTTAGCAAGCTCACCGATTAAGCTTTTTGCACGCGAATGTTCTTCTTCATTTCGAGCAATACGACTTTCTTCGACAATCGAGTCTAAGAGATTAACCTGTTCATTTTCAACAAGAGGCATTGCTGCAGATTGAGTATTATTCATGATCAGCCTCCGCACTTAATTTACGAATCTGATCTGTATTTTTAAGAACTTCATCAAGTAAGTCTTCTAAACGTTCACTGTTAGAAATTTTGTTTCTTAAGTCAGTTAAACGCTCACGAGCTTCCACAAGTTTCTTTAATGGATCAACCTGTTGAACTACATTTTCTGGACGAAAATCTTCCATTGACTTAAATGTTAAATCAACAGCGATCTTACCGCCCTCTTCTGTCAACGTATTATCTACCTGAAAAGCAGCTCTTGGAGATAATGACTCCATAACTTCATCAATATTATCTAAATCAACATTAATGAATTTTTTATCTTTTAATTTTGTACGCTCAAGCTCAGATGCAGCCGAAAAATCACCCATCACACCCACAACGAATGGTAGTTCTTTCGCTTCTTTTGCATCACCAATTTCGACATCATATGTAAGCTGAACACGTGGAGGTCGAATTCGCTGAAGCTTCTTTTGTACGCTCTCTCTCTTAGCCATAAGATTCTATTCCGGATTATTTAATTAAAGGGTCAAAAGGCGAACTTTTTGATTTATTAACAGTGGCTGCAGGTGCAGCTTTAGGTTTTACTGTAGTCGTCTTTGCTGGGCTTGATACTCGTTTATTTGACGTTCTAGAAGTACTCGCTTTATTACGCGTTACATACTGTTTTTTATAACTTCTTTTTTCGTTATCATCTGAGCTACTTTCTGAACTAGCTTTAAAGCTCGATGGGTCCGGGGCAGGCATGGCAGTATGAATATTTTCAATTAACTGCTTTGCAGGAGGATAAGTCACATCATTGCTTAAATATCTCAGTTCCTGAGTACGCATTTGCTGTAAAGAGTTATTTGCAATGCTCACACCGGATAAAAACAAGACATCTGTTATTAATGAACCGCGTATATTTTGACTTTGCAATTGACTTGCTAAATTCAATGCTTTAACTGGTTGATTGGTCTGATAAAACCGCATAGCAGCTTTAGCTAATAAATCATTTTTTTGAGTTGTATTATCGCTATCACAAACTTGCTTAAAAATATTCAATAGCTCAGGATCATTTTGACCTTCAGCTAAAGGGTTCTTCTTAATACAACTTTTTTTAAGTTTTACAGGCTCTAGTTCTGCTGCTTGAGCATATGATAGACCGATAATGTTTCCAGTCAAAAAAAGTATCAAAATACTTCGTTTCAACACAACTTTCATTCCTCTGTTTTCTTATTTATTCAAGGCTTTACTGAAAAGTTAATATCCTTAAAACATTAAAAAATCAGTCTAAAAACCTTATATTCAAAAAATTTAGACGCAGTTTATCATATAAACAAACATATTTTATATAAAAAACATATCAACTTAAACCAAAAGTAAATAGTTAAGATGCTCATAAAATATAGCTTAACAAAGTTATTCTTATAAAAATATAATATTGTTATTTTTTGTAATTAAAAATAAGTCTTTGAATTTTATAAATTAAATAAAAATTAAAACTAAACAAAAAATTATCATAAATATCACTTAGTTAAGATTTATGAAACATTTTCTTAAAAATATTTTATTTAATTTAAAAGATAAACGAATTAAATGATTGTAAAAGATACATTTCAAATTTATGAAAGTAGAAACTCAACATTAATAAAAATAAAATTGTCAAGACTAATCGGTCTATTTAGTATATTTTTTATTTCACTTTGTGAGAGCAAGTAGAATCAATAAAGCCCATAGATTTGTAAATAAACATCTTTCCTTTAGGGTCAAGCTCTTGCATAACCCAAAACCATATTCGATATCAAGAAAATTAAACTATTTGACTTTATATTTTTAAAGGATATTGCGATTTTTAAGTTTGGAAAGGCTCTTCTATTCAAAAGAGCCTTTTATTTAAGTATAAATTTAGATTTTAGACTTCCAATAATTAGCTTTCTCAGGATTATATCTTGAACTACTATCATCCGAATAAATATTAAATAACAACTCTATTCCAGCCTTATTTCCATTGCGTACAGCCATTTCTGCATATCGTATTGACTCATCTAAATTTTGTTTCATACCTGCACCATTATAATATTTAAGAGCAGTATTATATTGCGCTAACGCATGTCCATGATCAGCCGCACGCTTAAACCAAACAAGTGCTTTAAGTGGATCTTGCTCTACCCCCTCACCTCGCTCATAAGCCAAACCTACATTGTTTTGTGATTCAAGATCTCCCTGTTCAGCAGCTTTTAATATCCATTTAAAAGATGCTTTGATATCCTTTTTAACGCCATCCCCACCATATAATTGAGCAGCAACTACTGTCTGGGATTGTATGAGTCCTAACTCAGCAGATCGAATAAAATATGTAAACGCTTTTGCTCTATCCTGTTTTACATTTAAACCTTTGTAATATGCCAGCCCAACATTGTGAATTGCGGAAGGGTTTCCTTTTTTAGCTCCTTCTTCAAACCACATTAAAGCTTTTTGATCATCCTTTTTTACAACTTGATTGCCATTTCGATAAATCATTCCTAATTGAAGCATGGCATTTGAGGAGCCTAATTGTGCAGATTTCTCAAATAGTTCTAATGCTTTCTTTTGATCAAATTTTTCACCTTCGCCTGTGGCATACATAGATGCCAATACAAAAATAGCCTCAGCATCATTTGCTTTTGCAGCCTTTTCTAGCTCATGTTTAGACTTATATTCAGACAAATCTTTATAATCTTTAGTCAAACCTCCGTGAGTGTATTCTTCTTTCTGTTGACTGCATGCAGATGTGACTAATATTAAGGTAATGACAAACAATCTAAGCTTCATTAAACAACCTTTTACTTCAAAAATTTTTCTTATCAAAATAATCTTCTGGATAAGGATCATTACCTTTTAAATTTTTTCTATATTTCATTACACTAATCTGAACACCATCATCAGTTAAAAATCATTATAGAAATCCTGTTCTTTTGGATATTCAAATCCTAGCTTTTCAAATATTTGCTCCGATAATGCTCCAAAATTTTCATACGATTTGCTATAACCAAAATAATTAACAAAACCAGAAATTGCTACAGTAACAAATAAAGTAATGCCAACAATCTCTAGAAAATATAAAATAGTATTCACAGAATAAGAAAAATTAAAAATAAAATAAAATAAAAATTAAGAGAAAACCCCATGACAACAATGTAAAATAATAAGTTTGCTTAAAAATGGCTTTATAACCCATTTTTACTGAACGCCCCATCTCATGAATCATATACAATAAGCCTGATTTAGGGTCGATAATTGCATAGACCTGATAACGTCCATCTACAGGTTTTTCGCTAATTACGGCAATCAACTCATCATTTTCTTCAAAACGTGCTGTCGTAAATTGACCTACTAATGGATACTTATCTATTTCACCTATAAAAGTTATACCATCCTTAGCTTTAGCGGCCATTACTAATATAGGTGCACTGGTAAGCAGCGAACTACTTTCCGCGAGTACACCTGCAAAAGCAGTACCAGCCGCAATTCCACCAATATTCTGTTTAACTGGAATTTTAGACTTTGCTTTTTCTAAAGAATGTATTGGACCTTTAACTAACTTAAGGTTTAATTTATATTCCACTACTTATTCGCTTGTTGTATTCTTACTAAAATAATCTTCTGGGTATGGATCTAGGCCTTTTAAATTTTTTCGATACTTCATTACACTAATCTGAACACCATCATCAGTTAAAAAATCATTATAGAAATCCTGTTCTTTTGGATATTCAAATCCTAGCTTTTCAAATATTTGCTCCGATAATGCTCCAAAATTTTCATACGATTTGCTATAACCAAAATAATTAACAAAACCAGAAATTGCTACAGTAACAAATAAAGTAATGCCAACAATCTCTAGAAAATATAAAATAGTATTCACAGAATAAGAAAAATTAAAAATAAAATAAAATAAAAATTAAGAGAAAACCCCATGACAACAATGTAAAATAATAAGTTTGCTTAAAAATGGCTTTATAACCCATTTTTACTGAACGCCCCATCTCATGAATCATATACAATAAGCCTGATTTAGGGTCGATAATTGCATAGACCTGATAACGTCCATCTACAGGTTTTTCGCTAATTACGGCAATCAACTCATCATTTTCTTCAAAACGTGCTGTCGTAAATTGACCTACTAATGGATACTTATCTATTTCACCTATAAAAGTTATACCATCCTTAGCTTTAGCGGCCATTACTAATATAGGTGCACTGGTAAGCAGCGAACTACTTTCCGCGAGTACACCTGCAAAAGCAGTACCAGCCGCAATTCCACCAATATTCTGTTTAACTGGAATTTTAGACTTTGCTTTTTCTAAAGAATGTATTGGACCTTTAACTAACTTAAGGTTTAATTTATATTCCACTACTTATTCGCTTGTTGTATTCTTACTAAAATAATCTTCTGGGTATGGATCTAGGCCTTTTAAATTTTTTCGATACTTCATTACACTAATCTGAACACCATCATCAGTTAAAAAATCATTATAGAAATCCTGTTCTTTAGGATTTTCAAAACCCAATTTTTCAAATATTTGCTCTGATAACATTCCAAAATTTTCATAACTTTTACGATAACCAAAGTAATTCACAAAAGCCATCATTCCTATGCACATGAGTAAGCTTATAAAGATCCAAGATAATAAAGAGAAAAAAGAATTCCAAGAGTAATTGAAATCAAAAATATAGAAAAGCAAGAACATTATTGACACCCCACCTCCACAAATAATAGTAAAATAATAGGTTTGCATAATAATAGCTTTATAGCCTTTTTTTACCGATCGCCCCATTTGATAAATCATATACAATAGACCTGATTTGGGATCGACTATTGCATAAACTTGGTAGCGTCCATCCACGGGACTATTATTAATTACAGCTATCAATTCGTCATTTTCTTTAAAACGAACCGTCGTAAATTGTCCTAATAAAGAATGTTTCTCTATTTCCCCCGTAAAGGTGATGCCATCTTTAGCTTTACCTGCTATTACTAGTATAGGAGCACTGGTCAGCAACGAACTACTTTCAGCTAGCACACCTGCAAAAGCAGTCCCAGCTGCAATTCCATCAATACTCTGATTTACGGGAATTTTAGACTTTGCTTTTTCTAAAGAATGTATCGGACCTTTAACCAACTTAAGATTTAATTTTAAATTTTCCATTTAGACACTCACCACAGCATTATTAAACTCTTTTTCTTCTTCTTTAACATCTTTAAAAGCATCTTCACCATTTTCCTTTTTTAGCTTGAATGCACATTTTTGACACCAATCTTGCATGGCATTATCTAGGACATAATTCTTTAAATAAATCTCTAAGGCGACAAGTGCTATCCCCAATACACTTAGGGTTGCAGCAGCTTCTATCGCCCTAATACCTAATAATGCACGGCCAATTACATATTTTTCAACATTATAATACAGTGATGTGTTTTTCATGAGTGGAAGATTCAAGAAAGCACTAATTCCTACAACTAAAGTCGCAAAAGAGTTAATTGTTTTGGCAGTATTCAGTGCTCTTGCATATGGATTACTTTCATTCCACGACTTATAGGCACTTTTCCCATCAATTATTAAAGAAAATATAGCACCCGCGATCGCGAAATATGCCCCACACTTAGCAATATACGCGGCACGCTCTGCAAAAGAAAACTTTTCCATTGAGCTACTGCCCACTTCTAAAATAGCAGCTGTTGTTGCCATCATGCCTGACATATATGACAAAGTATTATCTACGGATGGATCAATATTAAACTTAGAAATCTGTGTTCCTAAGTTAATCAGTTCAAATATTGCAACCACACCAGATACACGCAAACCTGCACTTGGTGAACTATTTGCAATAATCCGATCAATTTGTTTGGCTGCTTTACTTGGGTTGGTTGCGGATGAAGAATACTTTTTCCAGTTGTTCTGCACCATTTCAGGTGTCAACTTAATCCGACCCGTTAAAGTTTGAACTGGAATAAGATAATATAGAGAGTTTTTTGCAACATGCTCAACCAATGCCCCACTATGAGCAAAAGTATAAAACGTTAAGCGTCCAAGTTTTTTTGCAAATTCTGAACTTGGCGTATATTTCATACTCCACTTCACTGCAGTTTGGGTCAGTTCAGACATCCAGTAAAACGTTTTTAATAGGCTAAATTTTTGCCCATGTAACATATAACCGTTATTGGTTTTATCTGCTGCCCATTCTTGCCAAGCTTTATCTGCCGCAACAAATGCTGCAATCGCAGTTTTAGCTGCATTTTGTCCATCATCCCAAGAAATATCGATAATACTTGGTGCCGCTGCATTATATTTATTTTTTAAACTTTCTTGGTTATAACAAATTGCCCTCATATAAATATTTTCTTTGGCAATTTTTTCTACGCCTAACCAAGTTTCAAGTAATGCTTGTCCACTCTGCACCCCACTCATCCCATTAATCATATCCATCGCATGAACATAAAAAATATTTCCATATGGAACTTGCACTTGATCATCATAAGCATGAAGGGCATTTATTACAGCTTTAGACAATAACCATTTAATATGGTCATCTCCTATAGCTCTTGCTCCAGCTAAACACTCTTGAATTAATGCGTTAATTTTTTTATCAAAATTTGATTTAGCCACCATATCTAAATTTGGCTTATATTTTTGAATCCAAATCTGCTCTCCGTCCCTCCTACTTAATTTACCCATATCTTCAGTATAGACACCTTTATTTGCTCTTTGTTTCTCTTGAGCCTCCTTTAATAGCCTCTCTTGTTCTTCTTTTGATTTTCTTTTATATATTTTTTCTAACTCATAATTAATATCATCAGCATCTGTTAAATTTTTTGGTAACTCATTCCCTAGCCCCATTAATACTATACTTTTAGTTGCCTGTGCACTAAATTGGCTGCGTTCATTTAACAATTTATTTTCTAAACAGATTTTAATACTATCAATACATTGAGAACTATGTAAACGGTGCTCGTTTGTAAAATCTCCTTCTTTTTTTGCTAAAAAATCCATTACTTTTTTAAATTCTGAATTGCGCAATGTATTTAATTTTCTTGTAATTCCTACAGGATCATATAAAGCCATACAGGCAAGCGATTTAGGCTCATCTTTAAACTTGTTTAATGTCGCATCGATACGGTTTTTACCAAAACTGTTTAGATTATAAACCGTAGTTTTAAATTGGCTTGCAGCAATACAATGTTCTTGCGCACTTCCACCATTAATTAAAATTTTCTGCCACTTTCCTTCTGTTACAAACTTATCGGCATTTTTTTCATATTCAGATATTTTGGCCTTACTCATAGGCACATGCGTATGAATAATATATGCAATCTTCGCCTCATCTTTAGGGTTACTTTCTACAGCTATCACAGATGAATTAAAACTATGACCTGCTCCTTTACATGCGAACTCTGGAACACTTTTAGGTGCTTCTTTACCCACAGGAAAATAAGACAAATGTCCATTTGGAGTAACTTTATATCCAGCCCACTCCAAAGCTCCAGATGTTCTTTTTACTAAGCGATAGATATAACCAGTATTAATCATCTCAACTGCATATTTGAGATGGCTTAACTGAATATCTTTGACATTTTTACCCAAGGTTGCAGGTAAAGCAGGTGGATTGTCTTTAACAACGGTGTATCGTAAAGGTAAAATATTGAAGCCCTTTTTACGACAAAAATTTGAACACTCTTTCTGGGCCTGCCCAGCACTACTATTTTGCATGTTTGCAGCAGTTGACTGTTTCGCTGATTTTGCAATTTCACTTTCTTCAATCTTCTTATTAATATTTTTAGCAACTGTTGGGTTGCGCATATCGCCCACTGCTTTGGTTTTTCCCATAACAGGAATTTGACTCTGCTTCTGTTTTTGCTGAGCAATAGTCTCATTAAATAAATTATTTGATTTTGACTTGCCCAATATCATTTTTTGATTTTCTGACATCTTTTTATCCATTCAATTCTTTAGCTATCTGCTCATATAAGTCTTTCGTTACATAATCCATAGCGTCTGTAAAAGACATTTTATTCATTACACAATGGTCGTAGAGCACATTGGTTACCATAGGATGCTGTATAAAATTTTTATGTATAATTTGGCTGTAAAGACCATATGTAACTAAATCTAAATAATTTTGAAGACCATAATCGTAGTAAGCCTCTTTAAGATTTTGATGGATTTCAACTGGATGAATTTTTATTAGATCAACTTGTTCAAATTCATTTAATTGTTGAAATACATTATTAGCAATTTCAATTAAATCCAATTCTATAGATTGCTCAAGGTTCACTTTTGTTAGATTCAAGATTGATCGCGACTCATCGTAAGACTTAAAGCTAAATAGACCTTTTGGATGCAAAAAATGCCATTCTTTAAAGCCATTTAATAAGCCACCTACATATTCTGTTTTAAAAATCTCATCCAAGTAGATCATGACTCTAGGATCATACCAACGGAAAAGAATTTTTTTACCTTGATCAGAAATCACTAATTTAGTTTTTATCTGATCTCGCAATTCCTCAAGTGAGCGTGTCTTCGCCACGCCATACCCATGAACAAAATAGCAATCATTCGTAATATTTTTGTTTCTCGATAGATTTTGCAATAAATCTTCTTTGACTTGCTCAAATACTTTTTTATCATCAATACAAATAAAAAAGAGGTTGGACTTTGCAATTTCTTTTTTATGCGCTAAAGGAATATATGTAATATTTTTGTTTGATAAATTATCTATTACACCGTTAAAAATAGAATCATTCAGTGTAGTATCTAATAAAAAAATGATCTTGCCATATTCATTCAGAATTTGGATGCACTGTTCTTCAACTTTAGAAGTTATATCTTTTAAATCATTATTTTGAGTTGTATTAAAAATTGACAAACTCATGATAAATCTACCTTAGCCGAACCATTTTGAGCAGCTTGAGTTTGCTTAGCCGAACAGTCTGGTAAATCTAATGCAGGTGGATTTATTGATGATCCCCCCATAAACAAATGCTGTCCTGCTTTCACCTCAAGCTTACCGCCCGTAACAGGAAAAATACCTGAACCGTTCAGCTTAACTTGAGATCCATTTGCAGTCAGATTAATTTCAGTTGGGCTAGTAATAAAAACTGTGTCTTCGGTTGAAGTAATCTTTACACCTTTTCGAGCAACCACATCTAAGGCATCACCTTGAGCCTGAATTTCTACTTTGCCTTGACCAGCAAAAAGTCGAGCACCCTCCTGAGCGGCAAATAGACTAATCTTTTGGCTCGCATGACTCACTATATTCTTTTGTGTACTGATATTAATGCTATCTCCAGCACTTTGAGTAAGCTGACCATTTGCACTGAGGTGTATATCTTCATTACTACTTACAGCAATACTTTTTGGAGATGCCAGCAGCATCACTGCTGATTGAAACTCAGCAGCCTTTTTAGGATCTTCTTGTTTAAGAACTTCTAGGAAAGTCTGAATATTCTCAAGCATATCTAACGGGTCAGTTTGCTGATTTTTAGCAACTTCGCTGAGTGCCTTGGCATTGTTGAGGCCGCCTTCGATTTGTTGCTTGGCCTCATTTGCATCAAGGTGTACACCTTGAGCTTGATCCTGCTTATGTGTACTAATGAGTAAGCCGCTGCCTGCTCTAACTGCCCCCCATTGGTCTGTTCGTATCTCGAAACCTTCACCTCGGCCTTCGCTTTCTGGTTTGTCTTTTGGATGGCTTAAGTTACC